>CAMKSY010000295.1 GCA_946415545.1 uncultured Pelosinus sp.
TAAGTGACCTTGGTGCCATGTCCATAAAAGTAACAATTTCATCTATGCTGACCGGGTAAGTGGTATTACTGGTAGCAGTAAAAAGAAGCCTCAACTCTTGTAAGGGGGAGGCTATTTTTCTTTATATAGTACTCTCTATTAAAATCACTGGAAACTTATTTTTGGATCTTTCGATCCAAAAGTTCTTTACAGATGAGTATAGAGAGCTTATAATTATATTTGGAACGATCGATCCAAATATAATTAAGGAGATTTTAAATGAAAAAAAATACAAATAGTGGTGAGAACCGCAGTCTTCCAATCTTTGGTCTACTGGCCTTGGCTATGGCAGGATTTATGGCGATTATGACCGAAACTCTTCCTGCAGGTTTATTACCTCAGATAAGTAATGGACTTAACGTTTCAGAAAGCCTTGCAGGGCAGTTAGTTACTTTATATGCAATTGGATCACTGACAGCAGCCATCCCTGTTATTGTTACAACTCGGGGGTGGCGTCGGCGTCCCCTTCTTCTATCAGCCATTTGTGGTTTCCTTGTTTTTAACAGTATAACGGCTGTATCATCTAGTTATATGCTGACCTTGGCTGCTCGTTTTTTTGCGGGAGTAGCTGCCGGTGTTGCATGGGGATTAATTGCAGGTTATGCTCGGCGTATGGTATCCGATGAATTTAAGGGACGTGGTATGGCAATAGCGATGATAGGTACACCCATTGCTTTGACTTTTGGTGTACCTATTGGAACATTCTTGGGTGCGTTCATTGGTTGGCGTTCAGTATTTGGAATTATGTCTTTTATGGCTCTTATACTGATCGGCTGGGTGCTCTGGAAGGTGCCGGATTATCCAGGTCAGTCTAATGATGACCAGATTTCGCTTATCGATGTTTTTAAAACTCCTGGAGTGCGACCTATCCTTTTGGTGGTTATGTTTTGGATGATGGCTCACAATATACTTTATACGTATATTGCTCCCTTTCTTATTTCAGTTGGGATACAACGTGTTGATTTGGCACTATTTCTATTTGGATTCTCAGCGCTTGCAAGCATCTTTATTGTAGGTTCGCTAGTTGACCGTTGGTTACGTTCTTTGGTACTGAGCAGTATAGCTGTTTTTGCAATAGATTCAGTTCTATTTGGACTCAGCGGTGGTATACCATTGTTGATATACCTAAGTGTTATTATGTGGGGATTGACATTTGGTGGTGCAGCAACACTATTACAGACGGCACTTGCGGAAGCTGTTAAAGATGAAGCTGTCGATTTGGTTATGTCGCTAAACACAACCGTATGGAATTTAGCTATTGCAAGTGGTGGCATAACAGGAGGTATACTTTTAAAAACAATAGGTGCTGGTTCGTTTTCATGGACAATGTTTGTTTTATTACTCTTGGCACTATTCGTAGCATTAAAGTCAAAAAGGCACGGATTTACTTGAATATTATTTCCAAAATAGGAATTTTGAAAGATATAAACTATTAGTTTAGTGTACGTACTTGTCTACCGTATTTTTATTAGCTATGATATATATATATCGGGAAGGAGGATAATCTTATGGCTAAAACAGGACGTCCGCGAATTTTTAACCGCGATAAAGCGGTATTCGATGCAATGATATTATTCTGGCAGCAGGGATTTGAATCGACTTCGCTTTCGCAGCTTAGAGAAGTTATGGGAAACATTTCGGCAGGTAGTTTTTACACAGCCTTTGAATCAAAAGAAAAGTTATTCAAAGAAGTGATTGATTTATATACATCTACTTACGGTCGAGTCATGTTAAGTCTAAAAGACAGCTCACTTGACCCAAGCAAGGCTATTGAGTTGGCATTAAGGCAATCAGCCAAAATGCAAACCGACGGAAGTCATCCTTTGGGATGTTTAACAGTGCTATCGGCAAGTACTTGTTCTTTGGATAATATGCATATTCGTGAAATGCTCAAAGAGCAACGGAAATTAGTACGGAGTTGGATGTCTAGCTGTATACGGCGTGCTGTTGATCAAGGTAAACTTTCATCATCGACAGACATTGCTATGTTGACGACATTTTTTCTATCCTTTCTGCACGGAATTTCAATTCAAGCTAGGGATGGAGTGCCGTTCGATACAATAAACGCAGCGATTACTCAAATTATGACTATAATGGATATCCTATCAATAAAAAACAGTGATTTTTGAATAACCAAAGCAGATTATGTAATAAAAGATAAAAAGAGGATAAACGTATAGGTCTATTCTTTCTCCAAAACAAAAAAGTAGACGTAGCCATAGGCTCTACGGAACCCCTACGTCTATATTGTTGATTTGGAGGAAGTACTACTGAAAATAATCAGCATAGCCAACCGCAAGAGTGGCTTAGGAACATCGCCTACAAGCTGTCAAAGATGGGGTATCTGATTTTAATGGTGAACCTGGATTCCCAATGAAACTTTAGCAATGTAACTAAGATTGGTCTCTGATTTATTCGTGTTTTTCCTAATATATTTCCTATTAATAATATTATTATTGGTGCCTCAAGGGGTCCTGGGGAATTCTGATTTATGTTTTAAATGGACATTTGACAAATTATTGGCTAATGTTTATTTAGGATTAGATTGTACAGCGTGGCATGTAATAGAGGTATCAGAAGTGGCTTTAAGGTAGATAAATTAAGGACTCAGTGTACGCAAGGAGCTTTATTTTTTCAATGGAATGTAACGGAATAAGAAATGACATGTCATGGAACAGACAATGGCCCCTTACAGGGCTTGGTTTTACTGGCTTTTCAAAACTTGTAAACAGTGTTTTAAGTGACCATGGTGTCATGTCCATAAAAGTAATATTTCATTTTGCATAAAGCTAATAAAAGTAGCGTAATCCTGCATTCTTATGATAAGTGGTGTAGTTTTTAAGAAACAGGAGAAAAATGGATATGGAAAATATATTCATAAAGGAATACAATTGGATGGAATTTGTCAGATGTGAGGAATTTGGAGAGTTGTGATACCAGACAAATGAAATTCAGCTTGTCGGCATGTTTTTGCATACACAGGTAGAAAGATTACTCAGAATATAACAATTATAATTAATAAATTTAGTAAAATGTTGGGATTAGTTTAATTAATGTCCCCTTCTTGTGTTACCGTGAATTTACAGTAATCGGAGTAATAATGAACTGTCGGTTTGATGGGTATCACTTGGACATGAATTAGGATATGACTATAATAAGTCTGGAAACATGCAGCACGCTTTTGCGACGTGCTATTATTTTTTATGAAGGAGTTATATTTTGGTTATCAGAAAGCATGCTAGGCCTGCTAACAGCAGCAGTAAAAACAATGCCCAACGTTTTTTCCGTGTTTCATGCAGCAGTGCACGATTAATGTCATGTTGTTTTGCCGTTCTTTTTTGTACTATTCCATCAGGCAAATTACCATCAGATAATGTAATTGCACCAAAAGGACACTCTATGGCGCAGTTGCTACATCTAATACATTTTTTTTGATTGATCGTATACTGCTTCCATCCTTTGGTAACTGCTCCGACTTTACATATTTTTTTACATATCCCACACTTTTGGCAGGCAGCGTTAATTTGGAATGGCATACTGTTCACCAACTTTCAAGGTTTAACTGATGAGTTTAGAACGGATAAAAGCTTATATATAACAATAGGATAATCATTATCATCTTATTTAAAAAATAAAGAGCCTATTACAGCCAAATATATTTTCCGGCAATAGTATTGAAACAATGCTCAGGAATATGAATAAAGCCCAGAACAGACAGCACGACTTGGAACGGTGCCGTCTGTTCTGGTGGACACAGTGTTTAGATAGCAGAGATTTCAGTATAAATGGGTTATGACTTGAGGTGTTAAACTTCGGCAATAACTCGGCAGGGGAGTCCTGTTAGTCCTTCGTAATTAACCGGATACGTATGCACTAAAAACGGCTGGCCTTTAGCCTCTGTAAGCAATACATCCAGATTCGCCAGATTTTCAATTACAAAGACTCCGTGATCAGCACAATACTGGTCAGCCTGGGGATGCTCGGCAGGTTTACGGATACCAGGGAAGTCAATACCAATCATGCTTACCTTTTTATTTAGAAGATCGGTTATTAGCGCATTTGATAATTCGAGATGGCTTTGCATATATTCAGGAGTTCCAAACTTGTTCTCTTTTAAGCACCCGGTATAAAACATAACAAAATCATGTTCAGTGATTTTGTCCATATTGATATCGCTTGCTTCAATTTCTCTTTCTTTTACGTGGCTGACATCAAACAGTACTCCTCTTCTTTCAGTATTCTCCAGCGGGAATTTTTCGCTCATAACATCGAAGTGAGTGCCGAGATGTCCGAATTGAACAAAAGGGGGGATTTTAGCAGTGGCAGTCATATCCTCTAATAGCTTTCTAACTTCTTCATTAATAGTAACTGTCAAATCAATTTTCATTACGTATCGCTCCTTATAATATTATTGGTTTCCATGGAAACTAATTTATTATACGGTGATATTATTTCCATGTCAACTATAATTTTATTAACATGGAAACAATTTATGCTTGGCTTTGTATATTTATATGCTGTATAATAAAAAGGTAATAAGAATGACATATGGAAAAGTTGGGTTGATAGTATGCAAAATAGAGAGAGAAAAATCCAGAATTTAATTAGCGAGCTTGAAGTCTTAATATATCAGCTTAATGATCTAGAAGAATATGAGAAGCAAGCTTTAGAAGAGAGCCTGCTGGAGCAAGGGCACGAAGAACTACGTAATGTAAGTATTTCTTTGGCAGAATGTCATGTAATTGATTGTATTGAACGCAACGAAATGTTCAACACAACGGCTATTGCCCAAAAATTAAATATAACCAAAGGCGGTATTTCCAAGATAGCAACTAGACTGATTAAAAAAAATATGATTGAGGCGTATCGTCTGACAGATAATCAGAAAGATATTTACTACCGGTTAAGTCTGCTTGGGAGAAAAGTTTTTGAACTTCATGAAGCCCTGCACAAGGATGCGGAGGAAGTTTTTAAGAACATTTTTAGTGCGTATAGTCAAGGTGAATTAGAATTTGCCAGTCGCTTTTTAGC
>CAMKSY010000296.1 GCA_946415545.1 uncultured Pelosinus sp.
TTCCTTAAAGAAAAGGATTCCGATATGGCAGGCACTAAGCTTGTCGCTAAAGCAGCCGTTAAAATTGTTGATAAATTGAGTAAAGGCACTGCCATCCCTGTCAAATAACCAAATAATTCTGTGGCTTGCTCAACCGTATATCCCGCCACTTCTAGTCTGGCAGGAACAATAAATAAATCAAAGTTAGCGACAATGGGCAGCATAATACTTGACAAGGATACAGGCAGAGCAAGTTTGACAAGTCGTTTTATAATACTCATACTCGATTCCTGAGTCCTTTGGGAATCTTGTCCTATTTCTTGAATTTTACCTTTTTTCTGCAATTTTATATAATAATAGATAAGTACAAGAAGACCTGCAACGGCTCCTGGAGCAGCCCCGAGGCTCGCCCCTCCAGCTGCATACTCAAGTCCCTTTGGCAATAATAAGCTGGCAAATACCAGCATAGTAATGACTCGCACCAATTGCTCTGCAATTTGCGAAACAGCTGTCGGCGTCATAATCTGGCATCCTTGCAGATATCCTCGATAGCTGGATAAAATCGTAACAAAGAAAACCGCAGGTGCTAATGCCAATAAAGAATAATAGGCCCGTGGATCTCGAATAAAGCGATATTCAATTAATAAACCAGCACCAAAGTACAATAATAAACTAAAAAACAGCCCTGTTAATACTAATACGGTTAATGAAATACGAAAAACACGATTTGCACCAATAAAATCATGTAAGGCTCTTTTCTCCGCAGTAATAATGGAAATGGCTACAGGAATACCTGCTGAAGATACGCTCAAGGCCAGCAGATAGATAGGAAAAGCCATTTGATACAATCCAATTCCTTCACCGCCCAGTACTCGCGACAAGATAATCCAGTTCAAAAAGCCAATCACTTTTACAACAATGCCACCGATTGTCAAGATCAAGGTGCCCTTTAGAAAAGAATTGGTACTTCCTTTATTCTTATTGTTTCTTTCATTTTCTTCCGTCATCTTATATCCTTTATTTCGTAATGTAATGCTCGTCTATTTCCACAATCCAATGATACGGTTCTGATTGTATGCTCAAGCATTCTTACGTTTTTTGATTATATAATACATTATGAACACAACCAAAGCCCCAGCAACAAATAGACTGGCCTCATGACCAATACTGCGTATCAATTCCCAATTCGCCCCCAGCATCATGCCTGCATAGATAAGCGCAATGGTCCACGGTACAGATCCTAAGATAGTATACACTATAAATTTAATAAAATGAACCCTCGCAAATCCTGCAGGTAAAGAAATAAAGGTACGAATCACCGGCAGCAGACGAGCCAGCAATACCGCAAGCAGTCCATAACGGTCAAACCATTTTTGTGCCATGGTTACTTTCGATTCCGATACAAAAAAATATTTTCCATACCTTGCAATAAAAGGTGGTCCTCCATAATAGCCGATTAAGTAGGATACAATCGATCCTGCCAGTCCACCTGCTACACCTGCTATTACGGCTGTATTGAAATCCATCCTGCCTAAAAACACAAGATAGCCCGCAAAACCAAAGATCAGTTCACTGGGAATGGGTACATTCGCACTTTCTAAAGCCATACCAATGAAAACAGCAGGATAACCCCATATCCCAATTAAATGAATTACATATTGAAAAAAAGTTTCCATAAATCCCCCAAGAAATAAATTATATCACACCTACCCCATTAATCTAGTGTGAATCTGAAAATTACTTCCTATACACTACATAGAAATTTTATTCCTTTTAGGAGAATTTTGCAAATAATAGTCATAAAAAAACGACAAAAAAGAAATATCATTACAAACAATATCGAAACAACCTTTTCGCTAAAAGAAGATTGCTTCACTAGTGTTCGCAATGACATTTAGAATGCAATGGTATTGGTCATGCTGTAAAGATAAATGTTTCGCCATCTTCAGGAATGACAATCCTTTCGGCTAAACCTGCCGACGCAGCATAGGACTTAAGCTCTTCTCGCGATAGAAGACAATGATTTATCGCCTCCATATGAACTGCAACCACAGTTGTCTTCCTGTCATATTGGCAAAGAGCTTCGACATCTTGGGCCGTCATGGTGATTGGATCGCCTGTAGAAAATTGAGCTGCTCCTGCATTCACGACGGTTATATGAGGATGATAGGTCTTAAGTGTCCTCTCTACTTCAGGACAATAAATCGTATCACCAGCAATATAAAGAAGCGGTTCTCCCTTAGCCTGCAAAATATAACCTGATACAGGCGACATTTTTTTACCAATTTCCCCTGTTCCATGCTGACCTTCCGTACGAATTAAATTGATACCTTCCCACTGGTATTCCTTATGAACAGGTATAATCTTAGAAAAGCCCTCTGTTTGTAATTTTATTTCATCCTCTGGCTGACAGAACATCAACATACCTTTAGGCACTAACTGAGCAGCAGTATCATCAAAATGATCTCTATGTGTATGAGTCAACAGTACAGCATCAATCTTCTGCAAAAAATTCTGAGGATTCATAATGGGAACAAGAGGGTTGCGCCGTTCATTCGTTGAATTGACAATAGGCGGCATAGCCCCTGCCGGACTTAACATCGGATCAACCAATAACAATTGATCATTGATTGTTAGTAATAGGGTCGCATGCCTTACTAATTGAATTTCCATATAAACGCCTGCCTTTATTTATCATTCCTATTCTTATTATGACAAATAAGCGCCACCTTAACAATTGTACCATGAAGTAATCCATCCCATTTTACTTACATTATGAAAGGAAATGATCTGATGCTTGATCAAACCGACTGGAAAATACTGCAATGTCTACAAAACAACTCTCGCATGCAATGGCAGGAAATCGGCAAAGTGGTGCATTTAACAGGACAAGCAGTAGCTGCTCGTATAAAGAGGCTGCAGGATATGGAAATCATCGAGAATTTTACAATCACACTAAACCAGGAAAAGCTTGGCAAACCGCTGTTGGCTTTTATTACTGTATTTATGAAATCGACAAACCATGCTGGATTTCAATATTTTTTATCAACGCGAGAAGAGATTAAAGAAGCCTATCGAATTAGCGGTGAAGGCTGCTATTGGCTAAAAGCAGCTTTATCGAACCAGCAGGATCTCAGTCATTTGCTGGATGCCATTTTGGTATATGGTAATTATCGAATCAATTTGTCAATCCAAGCTATAAAGAAGACTTAGGCGGTCTCTTTTTTACTTATCACTTGATTTTTCGATATATGTGAATCGCTTTATTGTACGTCCCTCAAACTCCACCATTTCGTCAAACATCCCTAAGGGACGTATCCACATCCCCTTTTTTCCATATAGGGCTTGATATACTACATAATCTTCTTGTGTTTCACTATGCTTTGCAATCATAAGCACCTCATAGAAATTACCTTTAAAATGTTGATATATACCAGCTGTAATCATTTATAACCTCCTGCTGCCTTATCGGCTGTGTATCTGCTTATTATTTTATCATAGTTGTTATGGAAGATAGCCGTTTATAAAAAAAAATGCTTACAAGATCCTATGAATCTAGTAAGCTGAGATCTAGGCTATCTTAATATAAAGAATATGGCTACTCTACTTCTTTGCATAAGGCCTGGGTTTATAATTTCGTGCATATTCTTCTAAAAGGTTCTCTAATTGCTTGAATGCTTCTTCATCAAAGCTATTGTTATTATTTTTTTCTTGCAACAACCTGATAAGAAACTCCACTTTATCATGGAACTCCACCACTAGTACCCTCCTAATAAGAACATATTGACCAATGAAGAACTAAAATGAGTCTCCCTGCCGCTATTAATCACTTGAAAAGCTTCTTCTTGAGTCATTGCTTTTCGGTAGGTTCTGTCTGAAGTAAGAGCCTCATATACATCGGTAATACTTAAGATTTGTGCAATCAATGGTATTTCATCCCCGGATTTTCCACTGGGATAACCATTTCCATCAAATTTCTCATGATGACAGCAAACAGCTTCTGCTATGTCTTGCAATGGATCTATCTGGTTTAGAATTATAAAGCCATATCGAGAATGCTTTTGCATAATTTTAAATTCACTCTTAGATAATTTTTCAGGTTTGTTTAAAATTTGTCGTGGAATTTTTATTTTTCCAATATCATGAAGCAATGCAGCAACAGATATATCTTTAATCATTTGAGAGGAAAGATTGAGACTTCTTGCAAAGCGAACAGCTATATTCGCTACATTATAAGAGTGCTTAGCAGTATCTACATCGTGCTGATGAATTAAGGCCAATAGATAATTTGTTATTTCTAATCGAGTCTTACAAGGATATTCAAATATGGTTTCGTCATCTATAATCGAATTTTGAAGCATATCATTCCTCCTCAAAAAGGCAGCACTAGCAATGTAACATAATATACTTGTGTTACATCGATAGTAAATAACTAGCACCATCTGTCTCAATTCTAGAAATGTTGTTTTTGAAAATTAAAGTAACATATTGTATACTAAAAATCAGATAAGAAGCATGATATAGGACGTGATCGAAATCGAATATGTAGAACCAATACGATGCAAAACCCAGATCAATCAAATTAAATTTTATCTAAAGAATAAGAATTTACGAGATTACTTACTATTTGTCTTAGGTATTAATAGCGGCTTACGCATATCAGATTTATTATTATTAACAGTAGCCGATGTAAAAGGTAAAGATCGCATCTTGCTCAGAGAGAAAAAAACAGGCAAAAGTAAGGATTTCCCTCTGTCCGATACATGTAAAAAAGCCATCGACGAATATCTTAAAACGATCAAAATTAGTGATGGTTGCCTTTTTAAAAGCAAAAAAGGTAATTGGCCAATCACCAGGGTGCAGGCATATCGCATCATTAATAATGCAGCACGAGAAATCGGTATTAATGATGCGATTGGCACTCATACACTGCGTAAGACTTTTGGATATTGGGCGCACAAAAAAGGAGTAGATATTACGAAAATCCAAAAACTGCTAAATCACTCCGCACCAAATGTAACTTTAGCTTATATTGGAATTACAAAAGATGAATTGGATGATGTTTATATCAATTTAAATTTATAAAAA
>CAMKSY010000297.1 GCA_946415545.1 uncultured Pelosinus sp.
CATGTTTTGGGTGACAAACCAAATTATGAAATTTGCACCTTTTGGTGTGTTTGCCTTAATTGGCTCAACCGTGGCTAAATTTGGTCTTCAGTCTCTGATTCCTCTGGGGAAACTGGTTATAACGGTTTATGGCGCAATGTTTGTATTTGTTTTCGTGGTACTGGGGGGGATTGCCAAACTATATGGTCTAAGCATCATGAATTTTATTAAGGTACTAAAGGATGAGCTGATTCTTGCTTATACAACTGCAAGTTCAGAGGCTGTTCTGCCTAATATTATGTTGAAAATGGAGAAAATGGGCTGTCCCAAGTCAATTACGACTTTTGTAATTCCTACAGGTTATTCTTTTAATCTAACTGGATCGACTCTTTATCAGGCTGTGGCCGCTATTTTCTTAGCTCAATTATATGGTATTGATTTATCCATTCGCAGTCAAATTGACTTGATGCTGGTGCTTATGCTTACCTCTAAAGGCATAGCAGGTGTTCCGGGTGCATCCTTTGTTGTATTATTAGCTACTCTTGGCACCGTAGGAATTCCAGCAGAAGGATTGGCTTTTATTGCAGGGGTTGACCGCTTTATGGACATGGCAAGAACCGTTGTCAATGTTATTGGCAATGCATTAGCTGCGGTGGTAATTTCTAAATTGGAACATCAGTACGATACGCAAAAAGAAGAAGAAATACTTCGTAAAATCGCATAGCGTTATTATTTTTTTGAAGAGTAGTCTGAAGCTTTACATATAGCTTCAGGCTATTTTATTTGCCATTATCAATCATGGCTTAAAAGGAAGTTTATTAGTATACATATCGTTACTATAATACTAATAAGTTGGTACTTGTCAAAGGGTATTCTATTATTTATTATTAGGATAGAAGATACTGGAAATGATGAAAAAATAGAACATACTTCGTAAGGGGGATTTATTCATGTCCTATGTACGTAAACCTTTACAGGCAGGATCGCTGGTACTGGCAAATCGCTTGGTAATGCCTCCAATGGCTACAGCGAAAGCAAATGCCGATGGAAGCGTAAGCCAGGCTGTATTAGACTACTATGCAGAGAAAACAGAGGGAGGATACTTATCTTTAGTTATCATCGAGCATAGTTTTATTCACTTAGCAGGAAAAGCTAGTGAACGTCAACTGTCCATTGCCGATGACAACGCCATTCCAGGATATAAGAAATTAGCAGATATCATTCATCGTAATGGTGCAAAAGCAATCGTACAAATCAACCATGCAGGCAGTGCTGCTGATCACGAGGTAACAGGAAAAGCCCCAGTAGGACCGTCAGCGATAGCAAATCCGAGAAAAGGGAGGATCATACCTCATGAACTGACTGCACAAGAGATTCGCGGACTTGTGGCTGACTTTCAACAGGCTGCCCGTCGGGTTAAAGAAGCTGGATTTGATGGTGTAGAAATTCACTCTGCTCATGGATATCTTCTGAATCAATTTTTTTCTCCCTTGACGAACCAACGTAAAGATGAATATGGTGGAACAGTACCAAAGCGCATTCGTATTCATCTTGAGGTTATTGCTGCCGTTCGGGAAGTTGTAGGAATGGACTATCCAGTTTTATTGCGCTTAGGAGCATCTGACTTTACTGATGGAGGAAGCACTATTGAAGATAGTATTGCCGCAGTGCAGGAATTTGAAAAGGCGGGTGTAGATATTCTTGATATTTCCGGTGGGTTTTGCGGGTATACCATACCGGATGGCAGCAACGAGCAAGGATATTTTTCTCCATTAACAGCCGCAATCAAAAAAGTTGTATCCATACCAGTTATTCTTACCGGGGGGATTACTCAGGCACAAGCTGCGGAAGAGCTGCTGACTGAAGGAAAAGCTGATTTGATTGGAGTGGGCCGAGCCGTACTGAAGGATTCTCATTGGGCACAGCAGGCTGTAAATAGCCTTTTATAAATACAACCAAGATCAAAAAAAAGAGATTCTGCAAAGTTTTGCAGGATCTCTTTTTATTAGTGAAAACGTAATTTTCAGCAAATAGAACATGTTATGATCCGCAAAGACATAATGCTGCTGATGCAGCACACAAAAGAAAGCTTAAAACATATAAGTAAACCCCTTATATGTTTTAAGTATGACTTGTTTTTCTTATTGTAGGAGTCGCATTTACTATCATATTTTCTTACGAATGGTAGTACTATTAATAAGCAGCTGTCATAAGGACAACGGCATTTGCCTAGAAAGGAAGGAGTGAGGACAAATGACTGTGCCCGATACAATGGAGGGTGCCTATATCTTAAGTGTGATTGATTTTCTCTTAAGCTTTGTAATTATCTGGGGTATGAGTCTGGTGTTATATATTTTTCCGTATTTAAATAAATTGGGACACCTTGATGATAGTAAATTAAGGGGCGGGCATTAGAACGAATCTTTTTGAAGATACATTAGGGGGAACATACATGTTTCAGCAAACTCTATCTCTCATGGTAAATCTTGCAGAACAGACTGGACTGGCCCAAATTTGGTGGGGCAATATTTTCATGATCTTTGTAGGTGCAATACTTGTCTATTTAGCTCTTTATCGAAAATATGAACCATTTCTCCTACTAGGAATTGGATTCTCGTGCATTGTTGCCAACGTCCCAGGATCGGACCTTACCCAGCCTGGAGGATTATTTTATTATGCGTATCAGGGGGTAGAACTGGTTATTATACCACCTCTTATTTTCTTAGGCGTAGGTGCGATGACTGATTTTGGTCCCATGATTGCAAATCCTAGTTTAATGATTCTTGGCGCAGCGGCTCATTTAGGAATATTTATTGCTCTGATTGGTGCAAAAGCACTTGGCTTCACATTAGCTGAAGCTGGTGCAATCGGCATTATTGGTGGCGCTGATGGTCCCATGGCGATCTTTGTTACGATGAAGTTAGCACCCCATTTGCTGCCGCAAATTGCTGTGGCTGCCTATTCCTATATGGCCTTGATGCCTCTTATTCAGCCGCCTATCATGAAATTGCTGACGTCTCCGGCAGAACGGCAGATTGTTATGGTGCAAAGCCGTAAGGTGAGCCGTCTGGAGAAAATTTGTTTTCCTTTCGTTATGGCAATCATTGTGAATCTTTTGCTGCCGCCAGTTGCCCCATTAATTACGATGCTCATGCTGGGAAATATGCTGCGAGAAGTACTATTGGTTGATCGTTTGGCAAGTACGGCAGCCAATGATCTAATGAATGTAATTACCATTACGTTGACAGTAGCTGTGGGATCAACCATGGAGGCAGAAAAGTTCTTAAATATAAAAACCCTGCAAATTATTGTCCTTGGATTAATTGCCTTTATCGGAGGAACTGCCTCAGGGGTAATTGGTGCGAAAATTATGAATTGGTTCAGCGGTGGGAAAATCAATCCACTGATCGGCTCTGCGGGCATTGCCTCCGTACCCATTGCAGCACGGGTTTCTCATGTGGTAGGGCTGCAGGAGAATCCTTACAATTTTTTAATCATGCATGCAATGGGACCCAATCTTGCAGGGGTCTTTGGTACAGCAATATCTGGCGGTATCATGCTAGCGCTTATTGGTGTTAAATAAGAAGCTTTCTAAGATAAAAGGCAGGTGGAAATCATAAACACGACAGCATTTATTTTGGCATTAGTTGTAACGTTAGGCTATTATTTCTTTTCTGCATATCGAGAAAAAAGATAAAAGGAGCGGTATAGATGATGTGGCTGGTATTAGCGATTTTTGTTATCAGTGTGATCCTAGTATTGCGAAAAAACGGGTCACAGAAAGAAATTGTCATGCAGCCTAATCATGAGCATGAATTCCAAGCAGTATCTGCCAATACTGACGTAGATGTAGAAGATGAATATATCATTGCCGTGATTACAGCAGCCATTCATGAATTTACTGGTTCAGAAGCATTTGAAGTAGTGAAAATTCGACCGACTGCGCAAAATTGGACACTAACTGGTCGGCAAAATCTGCTTATAAATCGCTAAGGTATAGAAAAAGGGATACTAATCCATGAGTATTGGAGGAGAATTATGACGAACTATACGATAATAGTGAATGGAAGATCCTATGATGTTACTGTACAGAAAAAAAAGACGTCTGCTGATGCATCTGTGAGCCCTGGTAAAGCCACTACTCCTGTCACAGCTGCCGTCCAGCCTACTTTGCAAGCTGGGGCTGAAGGAGAAATGATTTTAGCACCAATGCCAGGTAAGATCATTGAAATACAAGTACGTCTGGGAGAACGTGTTAAGAAGGGGCAAGCTGTATTAATTATGGAAGCAATGAAAATGCATAATCCGATTCTTGCCGCGAATGATGGTACCATTAGTAAGTTATTTGTCAAAGTGAATGATTCAGTACAAAGTGGTCAGCCCTTAGTAGTCATTGGAACGTAATAGCAAAAAAACGCTCCGAGGCATTAGCTAAAGAGCGATTTTTCTTAAAAAGTTTTATGGAATTATTGAAACACAAAGGTCACAAAGATGTGCAAAGACATGCTTATTTTCTCCCTTTGTGTTTCAAACGTCTATGTTTTAAAGAATGGGGAACATTTCTCTTAATCCTTATTACCTGCTTATAGCTAGGACAAACGATTATTAATACGCTGGTCTGCTTTTTCAAAAAGACGCTTGCGATTGACCACAGCCCGCTGGTGCCGCCCACGGCCAACTTCGCCATAATCATCAGAGGCTACGATATCAAATACCAGATTTTCGCCGTTAATTTCAACGAGGGTCGATTTTACCCGCAGGATCATACCCATGCAGGTAGGGGCATCATGAGTAAATTCAAATGAGGTTCCTACTGTTGTAAAGCCTTCTGGGAGACGATTTTCTACTGTTGCAATTGATGCGTCAATCATTAAGGAAACAAATGCAGGAGTGGCGATTAAGGTTCCTAGTGACCCTCTGCCATAACGTGTAGCAGTATCAGATTCATCTACTAATTTCTGAACCGTATTATTCATACCCGGCAACAAGGAACTTCTCAAGTCAAACATAGGAATAGCCTCCCTTTTATTTATGATAGAGAAAGAACTATAAATCTATTATATAG
>CAMKSY010000298.1 GCA_946415545.1 uncultured Pelosinus sp.
ATAAAAACGAATATGCAAAAATACCGCGAAGCAAGGAAACAAACCTCTGAGCTATCTATGCAAAATAAAAATGCAGAAGCATATGTATTATACATTACGAGTGTAGATCCACTAGCAAATCAACTTATGGATCAACTATATAACTTATCTGCCTATTATAGTAAATTATCAGAAGAAATGAATGAAGAAAATCAGCTGTCTTTTAAAAAAGCCACGCAGATTACGATTGGTATCTTGGTGTTGTCACTGATCATGTTAGGGGTGAGTGGATTATATATCACCAAGATCATAACGAAGCCTTTAAATGAGATGGTATTAGTTTGCGGCGAATTAGCGGATGGTGATTTTCGTGATAAGCCTCGTACCATTGTAAGAGAAGATGAAATTGGACAATTATCGGATGCTTTGTTTAAAATTCAGAGTAGTCTTCGTTCTCTTATGAGGCAGGTCAATGTATCTGTGGAACAGGTGGCAGCTTCCTCAGAAGAATTGACAGCTAGTGCAGATCAATCTGCTCAAGCGTCAAATCAAATTGCCGGATCGATTACAGATGTGGCACAAGGAATGGAAGAACAGATGGCTGCAGCCGATGATACATCTGCTGTAATGCAGCAGATGTCCGCCAGCGTTCAGCAAATTGCTGCGAATGCGAATGAAGTATCGGAACAATCAGCGATGGCCGCTGATAAGGCAAATGAAGGTAATATATCCGTGGATAAAGCGGTAAAGCAAATGGTATACATAGAAAAAACGGTTAGTACTTCTGCAGAAGTTGTAGCGAAACTCGGTGAACGGTCAATTGAAATAGGACAAATTGTAGATACCATCTCTGGCATTGCTGGTCAAACAAACTTACTGGCTCTAAATGCAGCTATTGAAGCTGCCCGCGCGGGTGAACAAGGACGAGGTTTTGCTGTTGTAGCAGAGGAAGTACGAAAGTTAGCTGAACAATCTCAGGATGCGGCTAAACAAATAGCTACTCTTATTAGTGAGATTCAAGGAGATACGAATAAGGCGGTAGTCGCCATGGAGGAAGGCACTAGAGAAGTAAAATTAGGAACGGAAATTGTTAATACTTCTGGTCTGGCTTTCCAAGAAATTGCGAAGTTGGTTACTCATGTGTCTTCTCAGATTAAAGAGATCTCTTCGGCAATTGAGCAGATGGCCATTGGCAGTCAGCAAATTGTAAGCTCTGTGAAACGCATGGATGATTTGAGTAAGAAAGCGTCTGGTGAGGCCCAGGCAGTATCGGCTGCAACAGAGGAACAATCAGCATCTATGGAAGAAATCGCGTCTTCTAGTCAGGCATTAGCTAAATTAGCAATGGATTTGCAGGGGGAAGTTAATAAGTTCCAAATATAATAAAATAAAGAAGTAGAGTAAACGCTTTATTAAGGCTTTTACTCTACTTCTTCTTTGAGTGCGCGTATTATTTTTTGTGACCCGCTTTATAGGATCTGTCTAAAACTTGGACAACATGAAGAGCATCTTGATTCATATTATTTTGGAATAATCCATCTGTTAAATGCATTCGGCAAGTTCCACAGCTGGTTACTACCGTATCAGCATTAGTCGATGCAATATCAGCAATCTTCTTATCGTTAATTTTGCGAGAAAGTTCATAATTACCCAAACTAAAGGAACCTCCTGAACCGCAGCAGCGGTCAGGTGCTTTCATTTCCACAAAGGTCAAGCCAGGGATTGATTTTAGAACTTCTCGAGGCTGTTTTGTAACTTTAATGCCTCGAGCCATATGACATGGGTCATGCATTGTTACAGTCGCATTTACCGGTCCCAGCTTGGTTTTATCAATTTTCACAATATCAATCAGAAACTCACTAATCTCATAGGTCTTTTTAGCCAATTTTTCAGTCATAGCACTCATCTTAGGATCATCATGAAAAAGATGAGGAAATTCAATACGAAAAGCTTCTGTACAGGAGCCGCAAGCAGAAACAATGTAGTCAAAGTTGTAGCTGTCAAAAGTTTCAATATTGTGCTTTGCTAGTATTTTAGCTGAATCTACATCGCCAGACATATATACTGGGGTACCACAGCAATGCTGCATACTAGGCAGTGTTACTTCAATATTATTTTCTTTTAGGACATTGATAACGGACTGTCCAACATCAGTATAAATATAGTTGATTGTACAGCCAGTAAAAAATCCAACTCGCATCGTCGGTCTGTCAACTTTTATTACTTCAGGATATTGGCTTCTAAGGGGAGTGGAGGCAAAAGGAGCTGTTACTCTTTTATAATCCATTCCTGGCATTGGAAAACGAGCTAAAGCTGCCATTTTGCCAGGTATTTTTTTGAATGATAGTGGACCAAAGACACCTGCCATTCGTAGAGAAAAGTCAAATAAATGTCTATTCTTTAGGAGGGCGAATACTTTTTTCTTAATAGGATGCAGACCACGTGCCTTTACAGCAGCTTGGCGTCCGCGTAAGATTAGCTCATCAGCAGGTACGCCACAAGGGCATTTTGCTGTACATGCTTTGCACGAAACGCATTTTGACATGGCAGTGTCAAAGGCAGCAGAAAGGGGAATAGAACCTTTAAGAACACCTTCCATTAGCGATAATTTACCACGTGCTACCGCAGCTTCCTTACCAACTTCTTTATATACAGGGCAGACTTCCATACAATTGCCGCATTTCATACAATTGGCAAGAGCATCTTGAAGGTCTGACAATAAAGCTTTATCTTGTTCATTTATATCCTTAGCTGTTATTCTTTCAGTCATTTTAACACTCTCCCACTAATTTTCCTGGGTTTAAAATCAAGTTAGGATCAAGTGCGCGCTTGATTGATCTCATCGCATTCATGGTGATTAGGCCATGTTGCTGTTCCATCCATGGTAGTTTGCCAAGACCAATGCCATGTTCGCCACTTAATGTACCGCCTAAAGCAATTGCCGCTTTAAACATTTCATCCATAGCTTGGTAGACTCGTTCCATTTCTTCTGGAATACGAATGTCACACACAATTGTAGGATGCATATTGCCATCACCAGCGTGACCGAAGGTACCGATTGTCACGTTATGTTTTTTTGCAATACTGCTCACTTCACGAAGGAAATCAGGTACTTTATTACGTGGAACAGTTGCATCTTCTACATAAGTAGTAGGACGAAGTTTAGCCAAGGCTGGCAAAGCAGCACGACGAGCAGCCCATAACTTATCGCGTTCAGCATCATCTTTAGCGATTTGTACAAAATCTGCATGATTTGCTTTAAGAGCTTCCATAACTTTTTCAGCTTCTTTTTCTACAACAACAGGGTTGCCGTCGACTTCAATTAATAGTACTGCTTCAGCATCTAGTGGCAACCCTACTTTAGCATAATCTTCTACTGTACGAATTGTAGCGTTATCCATAATTTCAAGAGTAGCAGGAATGATTTTTGCTGCAATAATAGCAGAAACTGCTTTACCGGCATTATCAAGATCCTTAAAGATCGCCATCATTGCCTTTTTAGCTTCTGGTGTAGGAACCAGTTTGGAAATAATTTTAGTGATAACACATAAGGTGCCTTCTGACCCAGTAAAGAGTTTGGTCATATCATAACCAGAAACATCTTTAACATTTTTCCCGCCTGTATTCATAATATCCCCGTTTGCTAAGACAACTTCTAAGCCCATTACATAATGTTTAGAAACTCCGTATTTTAGGCCGCGCAAACCGCCTGCATTTTCTGCTACTGTGCCGCCTAAAGTTGCAGTTGCCACAGTACCAGGGTCAGGAGGATAAATAAGACCTAATGAAGCTATTTCTTTATTTAAATCAGCCACAATAACGCCAGGCTCTGCTACAGCTACTAGATTCTCTAAATCAACTTCTATAATTTTATTTAGGCGAGTCATTAATAATACAATGCCGCCTTTTGTAGGGACACAGCCTGCACTAAGATTAGTACCTGACCCTCTGGTATATACTGGGATGCGATTTTCATTAGCTAGTTTCAAAATTTTAGAAGTTTCTGCAGTATTAGCTGGTGATACAACTGCATCTGGCATGTGAGCATGACCAGGAGTTGCATCATAGGAGTAACAGTATAAGTCCTCGGCGCTTGTCAATACATTTTCTTCTCCAACAATCTCTTTCAACGCATTGATGTGGTGTTTTTCCATTTTAATAAACCCCTTTATCTTTTAATTGGAACATTGATGATAAGATATAATACCTTTATTGTAACATGTTTGAAAAATACAAACTATTTGTATTTTCACTTAAATATGAAGAAATGTAAATAAGGTATATACAGTAAAATGCTGTAGGTCTACATCCTACATTTCTGTAGGATGTAGACCTACAGAAATGTAACAGATCAAATCGTTATTAACTTATATTGAATTGCATAATTCACTAAATCCGATTTTTTATGGATATTTAATTTATTCATGATACGGGAGCGATATGTATCAATGGTTTTAGGACTAAGAGACAGAGTATTGGCAATTTCGCTGTTCGTGTGTCCAAGAGCCAGAAAGCGAAGCACTTCACGCTCACGTACACTGAGCACTTTATATGGATGCTGCATATCATTCGTAGCTGAATCAGTATAAAGTAAATTATTTAATAATGATTGGGAAAGATTTTCACTTAAATAGCGCTTACCTTTATGGATCTTAATAATACTTTCAATCAATTCTGTATCTGCTGACTTTTTTAAAACATAGCTATTGGCTCCGGAACGCATGACTTCCTTAATATATTCTTCGTCATCGTACATACTTAAAACCAAAATAGGACATGTTAGTCCTCGGGAGCGAATTTCTTTAATACAATCAATACCATTCATATCTGGCATTGACAAGTCAAGTATTAGAACATCAGGAGCAAGAGATTTAACTAAGGAGATCGCTTCAATGCCATTTTCTGCTTCTCCTATTACTTCAAATTGAGGATCACTATTGAGCAGAGACTTTAATCCTGAACGTAAAACAGCGTGATCATCAGCTAATATAATACGAATCTTATTTATAATGACACCTCCTATTT
>CAMKSY010000299.1 GCA_946415545.1 uncultured Pelosinus sp.
GTATAAAGGATATGGCTTTGCCGCGGATCTCGTTCAGCTCTTTTTCGGTCAATTGCAATAAATTAGTCTCTTTGTAGATAATACTGCCGTTTATCAGACTATTGGCTGCCAGCAAGCGCAAAACAGACATGCCCAATACAGATTTGCCGCTGCCGGTCTCGCCGATCATGCCAGTGATCTCCCCGCTGTTGAAAGTCATATTCACATGGTTTACAGCATGCACAGTTCCAGCCTTCGTCATGAAAGAGATCGTAACATCTTTCAGATAAATATTGTTATCCAATTTATATAGCCCTTCCTACAAATATTGTTTGTTTCTATCCTGCTCAATACTAAAGAGATCACGCAGTGCATCGCCAATTAAATTAATACTGGCACACAGAGCTAAGATACATAAACCGGGGGCTAGCAGCAGATTGGGATAGCTGCGGAAATAGATTTTGGCATCATTGATCATAACACCCCAATCGGCCTCTGGCGGCTGCATACCAAGCCCTAAAAAACTCAGAGAAGCAATGGATAGTACTACCGCGCCGATTCGTACCGTGAAAAGTATGATGAGGGAATTGAAAATATTCGGCAATATATAATGCATGAGGATGTAAAAATCACTAGCGCCAAGACTGCGTACACCTTCAATATAGTTTTCTTCCCGTATTTTCAATACTTCACCGCGTACAATCCGAGAAAAACCTGACCATGATGTCAAAGTAACAGCTAACAGCAAGCTGGCAGTACTTGGTCCCATGACACCGGCAATGGCGATCATCAGACTCATTCCCGGCAATCCCTGA
This sequence comes from uncultured Pelosinus sp., assembly GCA_946415545.1. Classification (GTDB taxonomy): domain Bacteria; phylum Bacillota; class Negativicutes; order DSM-13327; family DSM-13327; genus Pelosinus. Next base: position 795 of record CAMKSY010000299.1, read on the forward strand.
AATATATTGACCAACAGTTGAATGACCATATCAATCCTTCCGCCGAAATATCCGCTGATCATTCCTAAAGAAACCCCAAAGAACATAGTACATAAAGCCGCTGCCACGGCAAAACTGATGGAAATTCTTGCACCATATAGAATACGGCTGAATACGTCCCGTCCTAATGCATCGGTTCCCAGCAAGTGATCTCCAGAGCAAAATTGCAATGTTTCATCCGGCAATACTTGGTTGGGATCATAAGGTGCGATAAGGGGAGCAAAAATAGCACTGCTTAGCATCAGCAGCAAAATAAAAGCAGCTATTTTATAAATGACAGGAAGTTGTTTTAACTGTGCCAATTACTTCCCTCCTAAGCGTATTTTAGGGTTTAATAACAGATAGCTTATATCCACCAGTAGATTAAACAAAACAAAGACTAAGCCGGTAAAGATGACATATCCCTGGATCGCCGGATAATCCCGCCCTCTTATCGCTTCTAATACAAAACTCCCCAAGCCGGGTAACGAAAAAATATACTCGATTACAGCAGAACCACTGATAATAGCGCCAAAGTAATTCCCCAGTAAAGTGATTACCGGAATAAGGGAGTTCAATAGTCCGTGCTTCCGAATAATCATTGAAAAGGGCAGTCCTTTTGCTTTTGCGGTGAGTATGAAATGCTGCTCCAGCACTTCCAATAGTGCAGCACGCTGAAGGCGCATTAAGGTGCCGATTGTTCCCGCCGCTAAGGCAGCAGAAGGCATGATAAGCTGAGCAACTGTACCATATCCGCTGGTTGGCAGTAGATGCAGCTCTTCAGAAAAAATCCACATGAATAGGATTGCCAGCCAAAACGCCGGTACGGATGTAATGATTAAAGCTGCAATTCGGAGTACGAAATCACTTCTTGAATTGTTTTTGTAAGCCATGAAAACGCCCAAAGGGATAGCTATAAATATGACCAGCAGCAATGTACATGATGCCAAACTGATGGTTACTGGCAGACGCAGCATCAGTTCGTCCCAAATGGGACGCTGAGTTATGTAAGATACGCCTAGATCGCCATGCAGGATCTGCAGAAGCCATGACAAATACTGAACGATATAGGGACGGTCTAACCCCAGTTCATGACGCTTGTTAGCGATTTCCTGAACACTGGGAGTAGAAACTCCGTCCATGCTCAATAGTACAGCCGCAGGATCACTGGGTGAAATAATACCAAGAATAAAAGCAGCCATAGTTATACCTAACAAAACAGGAATAATCATTACTATTTTCTTTACAAGATACAATAAAAAATCGTTCATCATTTTACCCATTCTATTTTATTTAGAGTTATTCCATAAAGAAGCGGTTCATAATTTTGAATTTTTTTATTGTGGACAGCCAGATTCATCTCATCAAATAAGGGAATCGAAGGCGGATACTCAACAGCTATATCCTGCAGCCGGTCATAGATCTTAGCCCTGTCAGCTATTTCTAATGTGGCATCTAACTGGCTGAGTAACTGCTCGGCTTCACCGTTATGATAACCTAAACGATATTGAACATTTGCACTTCCGGTGCTTTTCATATAGTTTTTGAATAATACAGCTGGCTCAAGGTTAGGCAGCCCCTGGGTACCGATGATAATATCAAAATTACCAGTTGCTCTGGCATCTTGAATCGCAGCCCAGTCCATAATAACAATGTTGGCATGTAAGCCGAGTTCTTTCAGCTCCGCTTGGATGTATTCTGTTATTTCCTTATAAGGGTATCTATCAATTCCGTATTGAGGAAGCAAAAAAGTGATCGTAGTGCTTTGTCCTTTTAAAACAGCATTGGCCAATTCTTTTGCTTCTGTTACGTCCCGCTGGGGTTTTATTTCTTTGCTGAAAGGGGATGCGCCATTTAGAAAATTACCCGTTGATATTCCATAGCCATGAAAAAAATTCTTGATTAATACGTCTCTGTTTACCATGAGACTCAACGCTCTTTTCATACGAGGATCATTAAAGGGAGCTTTTTCTCCATTACAAAACAAATAATGGGTAATCGTAGATTTCCCTACTGCTACAGCAAAATCATCATCCTTGATTAATTCACTTGTTAATGCAGGCGTTAATGAACCGATATCTAATACCCCCATTATTTCCCTTGACTTTAACGCTGAATATCGTGTCTCGGCATTAGGGATATTCTTGATCCGAATTTTTTTAGACTTTGCTTTGCCATCGTAATAATTATCATTACGCTCCAGTACCGTATACTGCTTCGCAACATGATCAATGATCTTAAATGGACCGGTTCCTGACGCCACTGCGGTAAAATCACCGGTCCTGCTGTCAAAACAGTAAGGGCTGAACATCGGACTGCCAAAATTGGTCATACTGTAAATTAGTGTTGAGAACGGTTGGCTAAATGTCAATTTGACTTTATTATCAGCAACTGCTTCGACATCATTTAGATTCGGATATAATCGATTAATATCAAAAAGATAAAAGGGTGATACCCTAGGCGTTATATTCCGATACCTTTCAAAATTTTTTACAACTGCAGCAGCGTTAAATGGCGTTCCATCATGAAATATTATGCCTTCTGCCAGCTCAAAGATCCACTCCCTATAGTCAGGGGAGTGCTGCCAGCCTTTTGCCAGTTTAGGCGCAGGCTTGCCGTCTTCGCCTATCCCTACCAATGGTTCCCATACCTGCAGAATAGAACTGGTATAGTAGGGATCTTTATCACCGGGGGTGAGATCCCTTGCAGCAGCTAAGACGATTTCTCTATCAGGATCAATTGGTTTTTCTGTATTATTGGAGCAGCCTGCTAGGCTAACCATGAGGCTGATGACTATAAGTAACCTTAATACCGTTTTAAAAAGATAATCACTTCTCACAATAATGTGCTCTCCTGACTCATAAATATGATTGTTTTATATGTCAAATTGTGCGGATAACATAATGGTGCGAGGCATTGCTACATAAAGTTGATCGCCGCGAGCGGGCATCCAATAATCTTTATTTGCAAGATTATAGCACATGAGGTTAAAGGTAGCAGGAGTATCATTTATTTTGGTTTTATATTTCATGCCTAGGTCGAATGTCGTATAGCCGGGAATGTTGAATTTTTCATTATTGATGGTAGAGCTGCCAGTATATCTGGCACGTCCGACTACGCTGAACTTCTCATTGGATTGATATTCTAAACCAATCACACCGTTCCATTTTGCCCTGGCGCTTACATCATAACCGTCATATTGCCCCCCTTTAGTCTTTTCCCGGGTAGCATCAAGATACATGAGACCGCCCATCACATTCCATTTGTCAGCCAAGCGCCCATTAGCAGATACTTCTACACCTTTATGTCTATCTCGTCCGTCTTGTATCTGATCATACAGTGTTGTACTGCCAGCAGCGAGAACCTCTATATTATTAGCCTGAGTAATATCAAAGAAGCTCAGTGCAGTAAGAACACCGGCATTTTCATATTTCATACCGATCTCATTTTGCTTGGTTTTGGCAGGGTCTAAAATCTCTCCAGCATTGTGATACTTACTTTCTACTACGGTACCTTTGTTAAAGCTTTCCGAATGACTGGCATATAAAGAAAGATTGTCCGCTGGTTTATAAGTTATGGCATACGTCGGACAGAAGGCATCACTGTCGACACTTCCTGATTTTTTGCCGGTAGCGGGAGTATAGGAATCTACGCTGGCAAAATGCTTATGAGCCCCTACTAATAATTGCCACTTTTCATATTCAATTGTATCGACGATAGACCAACCCCAGAGTTTTTGTTTTTCAGACAATCCGGTGGTGTAATTTGTGTTTGGCATGCGATTTTGTACAATTCCATGATAAATATTACCTTGGCCAATGCTAGTCTTCTCAGGTATTGTTGCCGATTTTCGATTGCGCCAGGATTGATCCACGGCGAAGGTAAGATTGTGGGTCACCTCACCGGCGGTTATTTTTCCCTGTGTACCCACTTGTGCATAATAGGTATTCATTGGCGTACCGCCATTGGTTACAAGTAAGTCGTAATCGCCAGCGTCATTATTGATCGTAAAGGAGCTGCTATAGGGGCTCACATTCTTGGTCAGATTATTGCGATTTAAACCACCGTTAAAAAACACACTCCAATTATCACTAACCTTTTGCTCATGGTTGACAGCCAATATCCAGCCTCTCGACGCTTTTACCATGCCATTGAAGCCATAATCGGAACTTGATTTTAGCG
>CAMKSY010000300.1 GCA_946415545.1 uncultured Pelosinus sp.
CTCTTGGCTCTATTTGGTTTTTTGGTGTGCTGGCAGTGCTGATGAGTGTGATTTTTCGTACGATTTTGCCTGATTTAGCGGGTTTTATTCTCGAGTTTCCCGCCTTTATTATTCATTTTGATTCTTCTATAGTGGTTGATATGCTGCCCGCTGAATTCGCAGAGTATGGTAATCAGGTGCTGCGTGATGCGGTAGTTTTTGCCGTAAATATGGTAAAAGAATCAGTGATACCTCTAATTCGTACTTTTTCAGGGGTCGCAGAAATGATTGCAGTACCTTTCTTAACCTTTTACTTATTAACAGATGGGCGAAAGATTGCCTCATCTATGGCACGTTTTTTACCGCCTTTACAGGTAAAACGTTTTGCTGCATTTTTTGGTGATATTAATATTGTGCTGGGCGGTTATATTAGAGGACAGATGTTAATTTCTGTTTTTTCAGGTTTTGTTGTGTTCCTGGGAAGTTATATCTTTGGTCTGCCTTATGCTCATGTCTTGGCATTAGTATCTGCTTTATCGGAGTTTGTACCTGTTATTGGTTCTATAGTAGCCACGGTTCCGGGTACCTTGGTTGCCTTGTCTTATTCTCCCTTGTTAGCCTTTAAAGTATTGCTATTTTATATAATTTTATTAAAGGTAAATCATAATATAATATATCCCAAAGTTGTCGGCAAAGCAATTAAGGTTCACCCTATATTTATCATGGTTACCATCTTGCTTTTTGGTCATCTTTTCGGCATTACAGGCATGTTATTTGCCGTACCGACGGTTGCAGTAGGTCGAGTATGGTTAATTCATTTATTGGATAAATCCAATACTCTCCACGAGTGATCTCTAGCCGATTGCTCTTAAGGTAAAAAATGAGACTTATAACCTAACGATTAGGTTATAAGTCTCATTTTTTTAGCCAAAAAGAATGGCGTCCTCTTCTAAAGTCCAATAATATCTGATCGTATAAGTAAAATGCGATACTTTCTGTCATAGACAGATTGGCCGAATATGAAGATTTTCCAATGAATAGGAAGGTTCTGGATGAAAAATGGCGAAAGTTGTATAAAGGATTGAAACGTTTGATACGCAGGAGGAAATAACTGTGAAGTATGCAGTTTCTTTTACGTTGCTAACGGTATTGATTATAACATTTTTATTAGGTGGAACTTCCATTCTGCTTTTTAAGCAAGAAATAGCAGAAGAAATAATTCCTTGGTCAAGATATAAGGATGGGAGTATTGCCCATTCAGAGGCTAATGACAGTGAAGGATTATATCATAAAAATAAAAAAAAGATTTTAGTACTTCATTCCTATCATTCAGAAATGCCTTGGGTGAAACTAGAAGAACAGGGCATTAAGTCGGTTTTCCAGCAAGATAAACAGGTAGTACTCTATTTTGATTATATGGATACGAAGCAGAATATCACTTCTGAATACCTAGATAGTTTATATAAGCTCTATGAGCAAAAATACAAAGGAAAGAAATTTGATGCAGTCATTGTTACGGATGATGCAGCTTATAATTTTGCATTAGCATATCAGCAAACGCTTTTTCCTTCAACCCCAATCATTTTTTGTGGCGTAAATTATTTTGACGAAAATGCCATACAAGATAAAAAATGGGTAACAGGTATTATTGAGGACGTAGATATAAAGAGTACGATTGAAGCGGCTTTATTGTTACAGCCACAGGTGAAAAAAATGGTTGTTATCAATGATGAAACGACAGTTGGTAAAGCCAATAAGCAATTACTCGAAAAAATTATGCCTAGCTTTGATAGTAAAATACAGTTTATTTTTCTAGAAAAAATGGCGATGTCTGAGGTGTTGGAGAAGATCGCAGCACTTTCTGATGATACAGTAGTCTTGCTGATGACTTTTAATGTGGATAAGGATGAAACTATTTTTAGCTATGAAGAAGCAGGGGAACTAATTGGAGCAAATAGTAAGGTGCCTGTATATTGTTTTTGGGACTTTTATTTAAAGTCCGGCATGTTGGGCGGAAAGGTAACCAGCGGGTTTAACCAAGGGAAAATAGCTGGTGAATTAGCGCGGAAAGTTGTCTTCGAAAGAATACCTCCAGTTGATATTCCTGTGATAAAGGAAAGTATTCAGCAGTATATGTTTGATTATCATGCATTGCGCAAGGCGGGAATAAAAGAAGAATCCTTGCCTGTAGGTAGTGTTGTTGTAAATAGTCCAGTTACCTTCTATGAGACTTATAAATATTTAGTGTGGTTTTTAGCAGGGATATTCATGATCTTGCTATTACTGGTTGCCATATTGGTAATTAATATAAACAGTCGAAAGAAAGTTGAGGAAGAAATTCGGCATTTAAATAGGGAATTAGAGAATCAAGTATCTGAGCGAACAAAGGCATTACAGGATACCAATTCTGCTCTGCGGCATACCTTAGAAGATTTGCAGCAAACTCGCAGTCATTTAGTGGAAGTAGAAAAGATGGCTTTATTAGGGGAGTTAGTAGCGGGCGTGGCGCATGAAATTAATACGCCAGTGGGGAATAGCATTACGGCAGTTTCTCATTTGGCAGAGAAAACATGTGAGTTCGACCGGAAATTCTCGAATGGTCAGATGAAAAAATCAGATTTACAAATGTATTTAGAGTCTTCCAATCAGGTAAATAAGATTATTTTTACGAATCTGGAACGGGCTGCTGAATTAATCCGCAGTTTCAAAAAAGTGGCAGTAGATCAATTGGTGGAAGAACGGCGCAGTTTTCAATTGGAAGAATATATACAGGATGTACTGGTAAGTATGAGACCGCAATTGAAAAAGACTCATCATAAGATAAATGTAATTTGTCCAGAGACAATTAAAGTCTATTGGTATCCCGGAGCTTTTTGGCAAATCATTTCGAATATGTTAAATAACTCTATCATGCATGCTTATGAGCTAAATGAGGCTGGTACGATTACTATTGAAATTTCTCATTCAACTGGAATCGTTACCTTAACGTATACAGATGATGGCAAGGGGATGACGCCAGAGGTGCAAAAGAAGATATTTGATCCTTTTTTCACCACTCGCCGAGGTACTGGCGGTACTGGTCTTGGTATGCATATCGTATATAACTTGGTTGTTTTCAAAATGGAGGGTACGATTGAATGTGTCAGTCAGTTAGGGGTTGGTACTGTATTTACAGTAAAGCTTCCTGAGCGTATCCAAGGAAAAGGAGAAACGAATCATGTATGATGAATTATTATTTGCAGATGAGACCGATGTAGTAAACCCAAAGATAGTTGATACGATAAAGGTTTTAATCGTTGATGACGAAGAAGAAGTACATGTTGTTACGAAGCTCGTGTTAAATGATTTTGTCTTTGAAGGAAAAAAGATTGAACTGCTCAGTGTTTACTCTGCCAGTGAGGCAAAGGAGGTATTGCTGAAGCAAGAGGACATTGCTCTGATTTTATTAGATGTAGTTATGGAAAGAGCAGATGCCGGGCTGGAACTGGTGAAGTATATTAGAGAAGTGATGGGCAATAGCCTGGTTCGGATTGTATTACGTACAGGACAGCCAGGAGAAGCTCCAGAGGCAAGAGTTATTGTAGAATATGATATTAATGATTATAAAGAAAAGACAGAGCTAACTGCACAAAAGCTGTTGACAACCTTGATTTCTGCTTTGCGTTCTCATCGAGATTTATTGACAATTGCCATGAATAAAAGAGGCTTAGAGAAGATTATTGAGTCTTCACCGGAAATTTTCCGCATGCAATCGATGCAGAATTTCGCAACTGGTGTATTAATGCAGCTGATTGCTATGCTAAGGCTAAACAAAAATAGTTTGTATTTAAAAGTATCCAGCTTCGCTGCTACTCGGAAAAAAGATGGTGAAATTAAGGTATTGGCGGCTACTGGTGCTTTTCACATACAAAATTATGAAAAGCTTTCTCAAGATATACATGACAAGCTGGATTATGTCTTAGCAGCAAAACAAAGCATCTTTTTAGAGGACTATTTTATTTTGTATTGGCAAAGTGCTGATGAACATGTATATCTGATTTACATGGAAGGAGATCAAAGACTTAGCGATCTGGATCGACGTCTATTAGATGTTTTTTGCCTAAATGTTTCCTCTGCTTTTGAAAATTTAAAACTGCACTTAGAGATGTATGATACGCAACGAGAAGTTTTCTTTCGTCTGGCAGAGGTGGCAGAGACAAGATCGAAGGAAACAGGGAATCATGTGCGGCGTGTGGCAGAATATGCTCGTCTTTTAGCAATAAAATACGGGTTGCCAGAAAAAGATGTTGATACTCTTCACTTAGCGGCCCCTATGCATGATATTGGCAAATTAGGTATACCTGATGAAATCTTAAATAAACCGGGGAAATTAACGCCGGAAGAGTTTGAAATTATTAAGCTTCATGCTAATATTGGATATGATATGTTAAAGGGCTCCCATTTACATATGCTGCAGGCAGCAGCTATTATTGCAAAAGAACATCATGAACGGTATGATGGAAGAGGATATTCTTCTGGATTACAAGGGAATGAAATTCATATTTTTGCCAGAATAACAGCCATAGCAGATGTGTTTGATGCGCTGAGCTGTGACCGAGTATATAAGAAAGCCTGGCCAATGAAAGATGTTTTATCTTACTTTAAGGAAGCTAAAGGAGGGCAGTTTGATCCTGAATTGGTAGAGTTGCTTTTTAGCAATCTAGATGAATTTTTACAGGTGCAGGAAAAATTTGCAGATGATTTTCATCATACAAATGTCTAAAAATAGGCAGAATAATGCTTAAATACATGGAGGTTGAAAAAACATGAGTCTACATATTAATGCAAAACAAGGTGAAATTGCCAGTACGGTGCTAATGCCTGGTGATCCATTAAGGGCTAAATTTATTGCTGAAAATTTTTTAGAGGATGCAGTTTGCTATAATGAAGTTCGGGGCATGTATGGATACACTGGATTTTATAATGGAAAAAGAGTTTCAGTGCAAGGCTCTGGAATGGGGATTCCTTCCATAT
>CAMKSY010000301.1 GCA_946415545.1 uncultured Pelosinus sp.
TTGCTGGGGTTGATCCCAATAATTTTAACTTGTGGAATTCTAAAAAAATACCTAATAGAAACAATCAATATGATGGTCAGAATTACCCTGGTTGGAGAAATGCGGAGATTGATGCTTTAACAGAGCAAAGCATTCGTACTGTCGATATTGAAAGACGTAAGCAAATATCGTTTCGTATTCAGGAATTGATTATACAGGAATGCCCAATCATACCCCTTTATTTTAGAAACAACATTGATGTAGTAAAAAAGACCGTTATGAATTATCAAGCCAATTCAACCTCCTCGGGTAATTTATGGAATGCTTGGCAATGGGGGTTTGCAAAGTAGCAGGAAGAGAAAACCAATTTACAAAGATAATTGAAAATCCTGTTGACATTTTCTTATGAAAAGGTATAATAGTATATGTCGGCAAAATTAAATGCTATAAAGTTGTACTGAAATAGTACTATGCGGTCGTGGCGGAATGGCAGACGCGCTAGATTCAGGTTCTAGTGAGGGAAACTTCGTGGAGGTTCAAGTCCTCTCGACCGCACCAACTTTTACAATGTTTATTTTGCAAAAAAAAATATGCTTGCATATTTCATGCGCGGTAGTGGCGGAACGGCAGACGCACCAGCTTGAGGGGCTGGCGGGGGCAACCTCGTGATGGTTCAAATCCATTCTACCGCACCAAACTCTAACTAGTGGCTTATAAGCTTTTGCTTATAAGCTTTTTTAATTTGTAAATATCTCTTGCCATGTGTGATTAGGAACCTCTTATCTAAGGCCAGCTGCTGTATTTTATTGAAATCGTAAAATGAGTATATTGTATTCATGAAAAGAAAGTTATTGTTTTAACAAAGTGAGTATGTTAAAATAATAACAAGAAAAGAAGTAAGAATTATCCGACAATAATATTGTAGATTGTAGATTGTAGATTGTAGATTGTAGATTGTAGATTGTAGGAGGGGGATTTAAATGTATACAAATGTTATAACGAGTAAGAAATATCTATGTGACAATTGTCATTATCCCTTTATTATTTCAACAGAGAAGGGTGAATTACCGACAAACTGTCCATTCTGTAACACTCCATTCACTTGTGGAGCACCTGATATTTCTTTTGATGGTTTTGATAGTGAAGAAACCTAAAATAATATAAAAGTTAAGTTTTTTGAGGAAAAGTTCATATTCGTTATTCTGCCAAAGCATTCTTAAAAGCCTTTAGAATATTCTAAAGGCTTTTTCTATAAACAAATATTATCAATTTAGTTGCTGTTTTATGTATTTGCTATTTTGAAGCCTATTCTACATCATTAGTATGCTCCAAGGAAATAGTAGTTACATTTCTTGCGTAGAAAGCCTTCATAAAGAATTAGCTGATTGCATAGAAAAGGTGAGAAGGGCGTGAATTGTGTTTAAGAGCTATTTAATTAACGTTTTATGTATGCTATAATTAAAAATGGTGATGAAATAATGATACTATTTAAAAATGATTGGCAAGAGTTGCTTGAAGATGAATTTAAAAAAGACTATTACTTAAACTTGCGACAATTTCTAATACAAGAATATCGAACTAAGACCGTTTATCCGGATAAATATGATATCTTTAATGCGCTCCATTATACAGCGTATCAGAATATAAAAGTGGTCATATTGGGGCAAGATCCATATCATGGGCCGAATCAGGCTCATGGATTAAGTTTTTCGGTGAAACCTGGAATTCAGCCGCCGCCCTCTTTGATGAATATTTATAAAGAACTAAAAGATGATCTAAATTGTAATATACCGAATCATGGTTATCTTAAGCAGTGGGCAGATCAGGGAGTGCTGCTTCTTAATACCGTTCTTACTGTTTTGGCAGGGCAAGCCAATTCTCATCGTAATATGGGGTGGGAACAGGTAACAGATAAGATTATCAGCTTGTTGAACCAAAGAGAAGAACCTATTGTGTTTATTTTATGGGGAAGTAATGCTCAGTCTAAGACAAGCTTAATTACGAATAAGAATCACCATATTATCAAATCGGTTCATCCTAGTCCGTTATCTGCATGCAGAGGTTTCTTTAAAAGCAAGCCTTTTTCGAAGGCGAATACAATTCTGGCAGCATGGGGAAAGAGTCCTATCAATTGGCAGATTGATAATCTCTAAGATGTTTGCTGATTCTTCAAAAAATATGCAAAGGACCTCAGCACTAAAACTGAGGTCATTTCTGTTATCTCTGGCTTAAAAGATGATTAATAAATTGCTGTCCTGTTCGTCCTGAACGACCGTTATGTTGTCGTTCCCACCTTAGTGCTGCAGCCTGCAATTGTTCTAATGGCAGGCTGATTTTATTTTTTATTGCCAGTTGCTCTACAATCATAAGGTATTCTACTTGGCTTGGGGACAAATAGGTGAGAGTGATGCCGAAACGGTCTGATAAGGATAACTTTTCATTTACGGTATCAAAGCGATGTACATCATCTGAATCTCCCTTTCGATCATCCCAAGTTTCTTTGATTAAATGCATCCTGTTAGAAGTGGCGTAAATCAGAACATTAGAAGGGGTTTGTTCTAGGCCGCCTTCAATAATAGATTTTAAATATTTATATTCAATTTCAAATTCTTCAAAAGATAAATCGTCAAGAAAAATAATGAACTTCTGAGAATACTCTCTGAGAATTCCTAGTAATTGATTAAAAGATTTTAGTTCTGATTTAGAAACTTCTATGAGCCGAAGATTTTTGATCATAGGTTCATTTAAGAGTGCTTTAACAGAAGATGATTTTCCTGTTCCTGGAGAACCAATCAGTAAGATGTTATTTGCTGGTTTATTATTAAGAAAAGCAAGGGTATTTTGGAGCAATGTTTCTTTCTGGTGCTCATATCCTGTTATATCTTTCAGTCGAATGGTGTCATAATTCTTTATTCCTGTAAGTCCTGTACTGCTATTCCAGCGCAAGGCAGTATAATCAGACATGATGCCGCAAGAATAAGAAGAATAATAATTCATTAATTCTTGAACAAGAACTTCGAGTGAGGCTGATTCTATAGCAAACTGATTATAAAGGGGTGATATGTGGGTTGCCGCTTTATCATACACAGTTGGTATAAAATTATAGATTAAATCGATGTTAGCTTTCTCCGCTATAATAGGTAAATTTTGAATTAGAAAGTCTTTTAAAATTTGGCAATCATGTAAGGCTGCCTGGTATAAAGTAGAATTGGTATCTAGCATTCCATTACTCTTCTCGGCTGCTTTACTAAAAAGATTTTCATCTTTAGAGACTAAATAAATAATATAATTTTTTAACAGATCTCCCTCTAAATGCAACTGCTCTGCCTTAATTAAAAGATCGCTATATAATTCATAATATATATAATGAGGGGAATCTTTTTCCCAAATTAATTGCATTTTTTTTACAATACTGTCGGATAGAATATTGCGATATAGTAATAAATGTAGTAGTGGAAAATCTTTGTTATTCATGTAAAATCCCCTCTCTATATATAATAAAGCTCATTTTATCACGAAGAGATTAATAATAGCAAATCGTTAGCAGATTTTCTATACTATTGGCTATTCCTATAGAAAAACCTTGTAAGATAAGGAGAATGTGTTTTGTTATATAATACAAAAGAAATGCTTAATAATGTTGACAAATATACACTGATTTGATATAGTGTATCCAATAGAATACTGCCTTTAACGTAGTCCTGTGAGGCTGCAAAGGAGACATTTGATAGAGTGTATATTTATGCCTTCTTGCGTTGCCACACGTGAGAAGGTTTTTTATGTTTTGTTAAAAGGATTGACAATCATTTCAATAATTTGATAGTATATATATAAACAAAACATGCATAAATATAAATACTTGTATTGTAATTAATATTGGCAGGGCGTATTCTTTAGAAAAAATACAAATACTATCCTTTAAGCTAATCCAGAGAGTTTAGTAAGGATGTTTGTTTGGCACAAGCTTGTCTTGTTGTTCTTGAAACTCCTTGCGTATGTAGTAAGGAGTTTTTTTATATAAGGAGGAGTCACAGTGAGTAAACGCCAAATATCATTACGCGGCAAAGATATTTTAGGTCTTGAAATGATGACAGTGCCTGAAATAGAAGTAATTTTAGAGACGGCATGTCAAATGAAGGGGATTATTGATCGTGATATCAAAAAAGTACCTACATTAAGGGAAAATCAATTGTAAACTTGTTCTTTGAGGCCAGTACTCGGACACGTACTTCTTTTGAATTAGCAGGTAAATACTTAGGCGCAGATGTGGTTAATATTACAGCTAGTGCCAGCAGCGTGACAAAGGGTGAAAGTCTTAGAGATACTTTATATACAGTTGAAGCTATGGGCGTCGATGTAATTGTTATGCGTCATGAAGCGGAAGGGGCAGCACAATATGCAGCCAACATAGCGTCGCCTGTCATCATTAATGCAGGAGACGGCGCTCACGAACACCCTACTCAAGGATTGCTGGATATGTTTACCATGAAAGAAGTCAAAGGTAAACTCGATGGATTAAAAGTAGCTATTGTTGGTGATATCTTTCATAGTCGAGTTGCTAGATCCAATATTTGGGGGCTTTTAAAAATGGGAGCCGAAGTACATTTAGCAGGACCTAAAACATTAATGCCTTATTACATACAGGAAGTTGGAGTACATGTGCATAATAGGGTAGAAGAGGCTCTTGAGGGAGCTGATGTTGTAAATGTACTGCGCATTCAAAGAGAACGGCAGCATAAAGGCTTATTTCCTTCAGCACGAGAATATGCTCGTATATTTGGTATTAATCAAGCACGCTTGGAATTAGCTAAACCAGATGCGTTGATTATGCATCCTGGTCCTATGAATCGAGGATTAGAAATCTCTCCCGATGTAGCATATGGTGATCGATCTGTTATTCAGGAGCAAGTAAAAAATGGATTGGCAATCAGGATGGCAGCTTTGTTTTTAGTGCTGACAGGAGGTAAGAACATTGAAACTACTGCTTAAAGGTGGAACCATTATTGATC
>CAMKSY010000302.1 GCA_946415545.1 uncultured Pelosinus sp.
TATGATGATGGAAAACTCAAAGCGGTAGTATTATATTCGGCAGAATTGATAAAGCCTGGGACAATAGGAACGAACATTGCTCCTTATCAATCCAATATTGGATTAGAACGGGAAGGTGAAACATGGGTTATAAGGGAATGGAGGCAGATCAAAGGAGAAGGTAGTGATATGAATTATTTTATTGATATCCTTTCGCGATTTGACAAAGCGGAAAAACGCTATGGTGTAAAAGACCTATCCAAATGGGATGGGCTATAATGATAAATTATAAAAGTAGATATGCGATTTCCTGAAAATGCAGTGCATAAGAAGTTCATCCCAGGTCAATAACTAATCATGCGGTAAACTGGCAGCATAGCACAGCAAGGGAGGTTTGAAGCATGAGAGAAAAATTGATTTCTGGCATGTTTTCCACTGTGTCCGAAGCTGAATTGATGATGTTACTGGCTGCTGAGTCAGGGGCTGAGGATGCGCCAGCTGAGCAGCAGGAAATCAATCTTCAAAACGGAGCTGCAAATGAGGGATTAAACAATCATACAACTGAGTAGCTGACCTTTTACTGTAATTGCAGCGTTGACTTTCTAGTATACTGTGCCAGTTCACCGCAAAAAAGAGAGAACGTTCCTGGTCTTTAGGCAGGGACGTTCTCTCTTTTTTCTTGTGGCACGCTAAAAGTACTATCAATGCTAGAAGATATGTATCTTCTCTTTTGATTTGACATAGTAGTGTATAAGTAGTAAATCAATTTTAAAAGGAGAATACTAACTTATGATAAAGTATGTACTATTTGACTTTGATGGTACTTTAGTAGATTCACTGAATATCGTTATTGAAGTGTATAACCAGCTGGCAGACAAATATGAAGCAAAGAAGATAGAGCAAAAGGATATTGCACATATAAAAGGGTTATCTGTTACGGAAAAAGCTAAATTTCTTGATTTTAAATTATATAAATTTCCTCTTTTAGCGTTGGATATTTACAAACTATATAAGCACTCCATAAAGGATCTTTCTTTGTTTGAGGGGATTAAGGCATTATTGGAAGAATTAAATGCCAGTGGCGTTTATCTGGCAATTGTTTCAACAAATTCGGAGCAGAATATAAGAGAATGCCTTGAACACAACCAGATTGACTTTATTGATGAAATTATTTGTTCGAACAATATGTTTGGCAAGAATGAGGATATCAAAAGATTTCTAAAAAAGCATAAACTAAAAGATTTCGAAGTGATCTATGTTGGGGACGAAGTTAGAGACATTATTGCGGGCAAAAAAAGTGGTGTTAAGGTAATTTGGGCAAGTTGGGGATACGATCAGATTGATAATGCGAAAAAAGAACAGCCAAACTTTATCGTTCATAACCCCCATGAAATTTTAAGTATTTCACAGACGATCTAACGACTTAAAAGAAATATGCATAGGAGTAGAAAAATGAAAACTGTGACTGCTGCATTGTTAATAAAAGACGGTTTATGTTTAATAGCAAAACGAAGTGCCACAGATCCTCTGGCGCATCAATGGGAATTCCCTGGAGGGAAAATCGAACAAGGCGAAACTCCTGAAGAATGTTTGCAGCGTGAGATGCAGGAGGAATTTCAAATCGACGTGGAAGTTGGTACTTTCTTTGTGGAGAGTATTTACGAATATGAACGGGGAACGATTCAGCTATTGGCTTATTGGGTGAATTGGGATGGTCATTCCTTACAGCCGACCGTGCATGATGAAATTGCCTGGGTTACTAAAGATACCATATTGAACTATACATTTGCTCCAGCGGATATCCCAATTGTCGAGAAATGGAGGAGTGTAATAAAGGAGCCAAATTCTATTTAGCCCCAGACTTGACATGGGAAAAAATTAGTACTACACTGTGAATGATAACATTCTTATTTGAAAATGTTGTTAGTTAAAAGGGAAGGCAATGAGTAATTGGATTTTGATTATAATCTTTAGAATATCAATCATTATGATCCTTATTACATAGCAGCTTGTTGTTTTCTTATCTATTCGAGGAGGCTATCATATGAATCAAGACAAAACATTAACATGCAAGGATTGTGGCGTTGAATTTATTTTTTCAGCATCAGAACAAGATTTTTATGCCGAAAAAGGATTCACTAACGAACCAGGACGATGTCCTGAATGCAGAGCTGCCCGTAAACAAGCCAATAACGGAGGCCGAGGCAATAACAACTATCAACAGCGTGAAATGCATGAAGCTGTTTGTGCAGAGTGTGGTATCACTACTCAAGTACCTTTTCGCCCAAGCGGAGATCGTCCAGTGTATTGCAGAGACTGTTTTAGCAAAATCAACCATCGATAATCGACTGCGATTTTCAGGCCAGATAACGATCTCGTTATAATGACGATATATGGAATCTGATCGAACTGTCTACCTTATGGTAGGCAGTTTTTTAGTTTAATGAAAAACAGAACACTCTGCCAAAAACAAGGAGAAGCAATGAACAAAGTTGAAATGTATAATAATATTAATCAAATACTAAGGATCTAGCTTTAATAATAATTGGGCTATTGGACGATGGATATTTTTCTTCTGTTTCAAAGGATATAGTAGTAAAAATAATGTTAAACTGAATGTAAGTATACTATAGCGATGTGAGGTGTAATAATGAAAACTGTTGATCGCATTTTAGCCACATCAGACTTACATGGGCAAAACAAGAGATTCTTAGATTTACTAAGAAAAACAGAATACAATGCAGAGCAAGATCTACTTATTGTGTGTGGGGATCTAATTGACCGGGGAAATGAAAATTTAGATTGCCTTGCAACTTGTGAGGCTTTGCAGAAGAAGGGGGCAGTGTTACTCAAAGGCAACCATGAGCAGTTTTTAGAAAAAAGTCTCATCGAAATGCTGACCACTGACACTTGGCGTGAACGTCCATCCAACGATTTATATTATTGGATACATCATAATGGCGGTAGAGAAATGTATGAGGAAATTAAAAACATATCTAGTGAGAAGCTTGCAAATATTTTAAAATTCATACAAAGTTTACCTGCGCATATGGTAGTTGGCAAATATATCTTTAGTCATGCTGGCGCTAATAGTAATAAACCTATTGAAGAGAATACGGAAGATGAATTGGTATGGATGAGTAAAGAATTTCCTTGGTGCCCGGCATATGCGGGAAAAATAATGGTGTTCGGACATACTCCAACTTGGGTGCTTTATGGCAGCAAAATTGTAAAAGATAAGAAAAATGCTACGGTTTGGTATGACAAAATAAATAAAGATAAGCTATGTGTAGATTGTGGGGGAATTTTCGGAGGAAGACTAGCGGCAATCGAATTGCCAACTTTTTTGGAATTTTATAATTAGTGAGTGTCTTAGCAGTATGTAACATGAATACTGGTAAATAACAAGATTTCTAGTATAAAAGGTGACGCAATGCGTCACCTTTTTGCTCGACTGGATGTCTCATTCATGTTGTCTTTAAGCAAATTTTCCTCTAAGGCGTAACGTTAGTGGAAGAGTAAGAAGAACAACGAAAGCAATCAGTATTACAGCGATCTTTATCCCAACCATATCACTTGCTATTCCGTAGAGAAAGGGAGATATCGCTCCTGAACCAATGGTTGCAGTATAAAAAATAGCAAATGCCTGCTTGCATTGTTCATCAGAAACCAATTCGGGAACACTGCCGTACAATACTGATGAAGTACCATTTAATGCAATACCCAGAAGAGGCGAAAGAAGAAGGACAGGCTCTAAGGGAAGAAACAGTATCCCTATAATACACAAGGTTGTAACCATCTCCGTAGTCGCTACTGTCCGCAAGATACCAAATTTCGTAGCCAATTTTCCACATATATATTTACCAGCTGCACCTCCTGCAAACACAAGAGACAATGCGAAACCGACCAAACTAACCTGTGCACCTTTTTCTTGCAATAAAAATGGAAAGAAAGTAAGGAAGCCCATTCGAGTTGCACTATCAATGACTCCGATCATTGACAAACACCAAAAGGACTGATTTCCCTTCCAGGCAAAGCAGCTAAGTGCTGCTGTCTCTGATTTTGTCTCATTCGTTGAAGAAGGCTGCCCCATGTTTTTAGTCATTAGAAAAATGACAACTACACTCATTATACCAAGCGTGCCTAAGAAGCGGCTTGCAGTCATCCAATTATATTGGGCAATTAACAGGGCGGTCATGGCGGGTAATAGTAATTTACCAAAATCACCAGCCACATTAAACGTACTAAGGGCGGTTCTGCGCTCGGCCTTATCAGGATACGCCCTCGATATTAAAGAAGAAGATAAAGGATGCTGAGTGCTTGAGCCTAAACCGCCAATTACTAATAAAAAACCAACAATCATTGGCGCTGCTGCCCAGCCAAGAATAAAAATGGCAGCACTAGTAAGAAGTGTTCCAAGGAGCAGCAATTTAACTTCGCCCATACGGGAAGCAAGAAAACCTGCAGGTACCTGAAATACCGCCAAGGAACCAGAAAACAATGTTTTTAGGAGACCAATTTCAGCAAAGGTTAAGGAGAATTGCACTTGCCAGATTGGGAAAAAGATGTACAGCATGTCACTTAACCCGTCATGCATCAGATGCGCGAGACATCCGGCAAACAAGATCTTCTTCCCGTTTGTCATTACTTTACTGTCATAACTTATATTCATTTTGTTTTTTACCTTTCCTCTATGCATTCATGCTACATAGATGATACATACTCTGATAAACCACCTCTAATATTGGCATGCGCAGCAATCGCCATTAATAAGGTACGCATTGCCAATGTGAAGGTTTTATCCTTATGAAAGATTACCGAAAAATCAATCTCTAATTTTGGTGCATCACAAAATTCATGAAGGGTTCCATCTTCTATATGAGAGCGAACCAGCACCTCTGGCAGCACACCAATACCTAATCCATTTAAAACAGCTTGTCTGACTGCCTCAGAATCGCTATATTCTAATA
>CAMKSY010000303.1 GCA_946415545.1 uncultured Pelosinus sp.
CACATCCTCTCTAAACACTGTTATTAACAATAATAACCCTCTTTATGGAATCATAACTATGGGAGCACCCTTTCACTCCTTACAAGATGTATTAGAGGAAGCAGCGCTAAAGCCCGATATCCTAAAACTAGGTATCATTCATCCTCTGCCGAAGCAGCTAGTTGCCGATTTTCTTCGCCAGCACAAGGAAGTCAAAATCGTAGAAGAATTGGATGACTTTATCGAACAGCAAGTGAAGGCACTCGCCTATGATATGGATATCTCTACGAAACTAATCGGTAAACAGGACTATGAAGACTGGCTGAATGAATATACTCCTGAAAAAGTATCTACAATTCTTCAGAAAGTATGGCCTCACTTACTCCCGAATAAAAAGCCGCCTACCCCTCTTTTGCACTGGTCACCCAGGCCAGCACAGCTATGCCCAGGCTGCGGGCATCGTTCCGCATTTCAAGCGATCAAGCAGGCTCTTGATCCAAATGATATTACGGTTGCCGATATCGGCTGCCACACCCTTGGTATAATGGAACCTTATAAGATGGGGCAAGTACTATTGTGTATGGGACATAGCAGTGGTACTGCTGCCGGTCTTTCCCTCTTTAATAACAGCCGTAAGGTAGTTGCATTCCTGGGAGATTCTACCTTCTTTCATGCTGGTTTACCGGGAATTATTAATGCAGTTTTTAATCATCACAACTTCACTCTGATTCTCTTGGACAACGGAACTACCGCTATGACTGGTCACCAGAGTCACCCTGGTGTCGGTTATAATGTTAATGGTTCAACAGAAAGAATCCCAATACGACGTGTATTAGAGGGTATCGGAATAACAAATATCCGTGAAATTGATGCCTATGCACAAGGACAATTAACAGAAGCAGTCAAAGCAGCCCTTACTGAAAAAGGATTTAAAGTAATCATAGCCAAACACCCCTGCATGCTAAAAGCAATGAGGGAGCGTAGTGCCGCCGGGAAACCACTGCCTCCCTCTGTAGAAATTACAACCGACTGCAATCAAAGCTATACCTGTGTGAGTACCTTCGCATGTCCGACTTTTCAGCGTAACGAAGACGGAAGTATCATTGTCCATAAGGATCTCTGTATTGGTGACGGTTCCTGCAAACAAACCTGTCCAACAAAGGCCATCCTTCATAAACGTCCAAAAAAGGAGGACAATAGCTGATGTCTGACATAAAGATGGATATATATATTATTGGAGTCGGCGGACAAGGCATTGGCCTACTGAGTGAAGTAATAATCAGAGCCGCTGACTATGCCGGATTTCCGGTGCGCGGAACCGATACCCATGGTCTTGCCCAACGTGGTGGTACCGTAACATCCTGCGTTCGTATCGGCTCACATGCTCATTCTGCTCTTATTCAGACAGGATGTGCAGATATGGTTATTGCATTGGAAAAAAATGAAGCATTACGTGGTCTTAACTCTCATCTAAGGGATGGTGGAATACTGATATATTACGACACCCAGTGGCAGCCACTGCTGGTAAGACTGGGAAAAGAATGTGTTCTAAAATCAGAGAATATCAGTGCTGTATGTCAAGACCGCAACATCCTGGAATATCCGATAGCACCTACAACATTAAGTAGCCCTAAAATGCAAAATATTGCCCTTCTTGCTAGTATTGCAAAGCACAGTAAAATTCCTGGTGTAACCCCATTCCACTATGAACTTGCCCTTAACGATCTGCTGGAAGGAAATAAACTGGAAAGCAATCTCTCCCTCTTCCGTTCCCTAATAACAGCATTATGAAAATCGGCTTGCAGTACCCGTTTAAGGTACTGCAAGCCGATTGTATTCTCCACTAGTAGATTGCGAGGCGCCAGACTGCTGCAAAATGAGATGCTCTGCTCCACAGTCAATGGCTAATTCGAACCTTCCGTAAAAGATGTCAATACATTATTTTAAGTCTTGTAAAAAGCTAGTACCATATTCCGGCATCTTCACTTGAAAATTCTCTGCAATAGTTGCACCAACATCTGCAAACGATTTTCGCAATGGCAGTTCTTTCCCCTTAGAAAAACGAGGAGAATATACAAGCAAGGGCACGTACTCCCTTGTATGATCAGTGCCGTGATAGGTTGGATCGTTTCCATGATCGGCAGTAATAATCAGTAAATCTGCAGTTGTCATCTTTGAAAAGACTTCTGGTAAACGAGCATCATACTCTTCTAATGCTTTGCCATATCCTTTTGGATCACGACGATGTCCGAAAGAAGCATCAAAATCCACTAAATTTAAGAAACTAATTCCCGTAAACTCTTTATCTAAAATCTGAATCCACTTATCCATACCATCCATGTTGGAAACAGTATGAATCGATTCAGTAACGCCCTCACCATTATAGATGTCAGATATCTTTCCCAGGGCAATCACATCAAAGTCTGCATCCTTCAACTCATTCATCACAGTCCGACCAAAAGGTTTTAATGCATAATCATGACGGTTAGCAGTACGAGTAAAGTTACCTGGTTCTCCCACAAATGGACGAGCAATGATACGCCCTAATTTATACGGCTCTTCAAGAGTAATTTCTCTGCAAAATGCACAAATCTCATACAGTTCCTTCACTGGAATAATATCTTCATGTGCTGCAATCTGCAGAACAGAATCAGCAGACGTATAAACAATAAGAGCCCCTGTTTTCACATGCTCCTCACCTAGCTCCTGGATAATTTGAGTTCCGCTTGCAGCCTTATTGGCGATGACTTTCCGTCCGGTTTTTTCTTCAATCCGGCGAATCAATTCATCAGGAAACCCATTGGGAAATACACGAAAGGGTTTGGCAGTATAAAGTCCCATGAGTTCCCAATGTCCAGCCATCGTATCCTTTCCTTTTGATAATTCCTGCATTTTTGTATAATAAGCAAGTGAATGGTCTACAGGCTCAATACCTTGAATCTTTCTAATATTAGAAAGGCCAAGTTTACCCATATTAGGCATGTTAAGACCTTCGCATGCGATAGCAATATGCCCTAATGTATCTACATTAGAATCACCAAAATCTGCAGCATCAGGCGCTTCTCCAATACCAACAGAGTCCATTACAACTAAATGGATTCGTTTAAAACTTGTTGTAAGCATTTTTTCCTCCTTACCAATCTTCTCTAAGATCATTCATATCATAAAAATTAGACATATAATAGTACTATTGATATATTGATTAAGAATATAAAACCTTCAACATATTATCTAAAAATTCCTCCTTTTTTGACAATACAGCAATAATCGATTGCACCAAACTATAAAATGTCCGCTTTATCCTTTTCCTTTTTCGCTTTTTGCAGCTCTTCCTGCTCGATCCCCAGCTCCCGTGCCGCTTCAAACTGCAAACGGTTAACAATCGATCTTTTCTCTACCAGCTTTTTTTGGTACATACTTTGACTTGCATAAATTCCAGAGAATAAGATCACTAATGATACTCCTGCTAATAGGCCAGCTCCTTGTCCAGGAACTAAGGGCATACTAAAAATAACCAGAACAATGCTGATGAAAGCCAGCCAAGAAGTAATCGGATATCCTGGGAGCTGACATTTTCCTTCAGGTGGGCACTTATCGCCTCTTCGCAGTTTATGATGAGTGGCAACAATGACTGCATAAGAAAATAGCAATGCGAAACCACCAGAACTGACTAAAAAAAGATATACCTGCTGAGGCAGCATAAAGCCAAGCCCGAGTCCTACCAGCATTGAAACTCCAGAGAAAAGAATACCACGATATGGTACATTGCCCTCATCCTTTATCCATGAGGGGGCATGGCCTTCATCAGCTAAAGAGCGAATCATCCGGCCTAGCCCAAACATCGCAGCTAACATCGTAGAAAGTATGGCTGTCACCAATACAATTCCAATTGCATTCCCAGCCCAGCCCAGATTCCATCTGAGTAAAGCTAAAGCCAGAGGACTTTCCTCAGCCGTTAAAACATTCGTTGGTACTAAAGGAAGTAAAACAAGAATGGCAACAACATACAGTCCCACTAATCCAAAGACCGTATATGTAATAGCTCGCGGCACAATCCTAACTGGATCCGTCGTTTCTGATGCTGCTAACCCAATAATCTCGAACCCAGCATACGTAAACATCACAATGAGCATACTTCCAGCAATTCCTAATATACCTGATGGGAAAAGAGGCTCATTGGCTATTGCTCCTAACCCAATAGGTTCAATACCTGGCATAAAGCCGCCAATCAAAGCCACTCCTAATGTAATAAAACCAATGATAGCAAATAGTTTGACTGCTGCCAATCCACTCTCCAGTTTACTAAGCTGATTGGCTCCTAATAAATTGAGCAATGATACCCCGATAATGATGACGGCTCCTAATAAAGGCAGAGAAATGTTAGGAAGCCATGTACGCAGGATGATCGATACAGCAGTAGCTTCGCTGGACATGGCTAATACCAGACCGCTCCAATATACCCAGCCAACTACAAACCCTGCACCTGGGCCAAATGCTTTTTGAGCAAAAGTTCGAAAAGAACCAGGTGCCGGATCAGCTACAGTCATTTCGGATAAAGCAAACAATATTACATAAACAATAGCACCTCCTAGAAGATAAGAGATAATAATTCCTGGTCCCGCTGTACGGATTGCTACCGCAGATCCTAAAAAGAATGATCCTCCAATCACAGTTCCAAGTGCCATCATGGCTAATTGCCAAGCTGATAATCCATTTTCTCTTTTTTCCAACTTCAGACCTCCTAATTCATAAAGAAGATATCCTATTATCAGTATCTCCTTCACTCATTTAAGTTATGAACTTTATATAAAAATTTTCATAATCAAAATAATCTATAGCAATGAACGATTTATTCATGCAAAATGAAATAATATGATAAATTTTTCAACTTCTTGTGATTCTTATGAGTCATAATCAATATAAT
>CAMKSY010000304.1 GCA_946415545.1 uncultured Pelosinus sp.
AACTGTCACAAGTAGCAGACTTAAGAGAAAAGGAAACGATTGAAGCAGTAGAAAAACTTTTAATTGCTCTTAGCATGGCAAATTATACTACCGTCTATGTGGAAGATTTCGCAGTTGACGATAAGATTCAAAAGTCAGCAAAAAACACGTTACTCGATTCCTCTTTTCTGGTAAAAGCAGCTTCTTATCTGCAAGAACAAGTTACGGCCTTATTTACTCCCCGAACAGCTTTTGCAGCAGACCTTGTGGATAATCAGCTAAAAGAAATTAAGATCATTTCTACCATAGAACCTGCGATTCCCTTTACATTCGGAGGATTAAGCAATGAGATTGTAGTGAATGATGTACTCGGAAGATTACAGGATCTAGGGATTAAAGCAACGTTTTTTGTGGCGGAAGTAGAAATGGAAAAATACCCTGAAACGCTGCGGAAAATCATCCGAAATGGACATGAAATTGGGATTGCCATAAGACCAAAAGATGGAGAAACCTTTGATGAAACCCGAAAATCGATTATGAGTGCTCGCAAGATATTACAAGAGCAGTTTGGCGTGGACACCAATTTGATAAAGCAGCCATGGGGTGCTGTATCGGATTCAACAAAAGAAGCCATCTCTAGCTTAGAATGCAAATTAATTGGTCAATCTGTCAATGTTGTGCAAAGTAAACACAAAGATTACACTTCCGCTGATCAAGTTATAGCAGAGATTTTCGGCAAATCCGTATTTTCTTTAGGTAGGGGACAAATTGTACATTTTAGAATGGATTATTTTGTCAATGATCGATTGGTTGGTGATTTGGTTGAAATCATCAAACAGCGTAAAGTAGATAACATTGCCTATGTAACATCTTATGATAATCCTGCGAGCAATCCAGAGAATGATTCACAGTATACCATCAAGCCAGTAGGCGAAATTCTCAATCACGATACATTTAATTATCAGTATCCGGTAGATTCGGGTAATGTTCCGATACGCATAAGGAATCACTGGCATGGACTTAAGATTGATCAGCATAATTTTCTGGTCGAGACCTCAAAACGCTATATAGGTAACAAAACTGTTACTTACGAAGACCGTATGCTTGGTTTTTCTAAAATGGATATCCGCCGTCTGGATAAGAGTGGATTCATACACACCAAAGATAATGTTATTTTCCTTACCTTTGATGACTGGGGAACAGATGCGGCAATCAATAAAATACTATATGTCTTGCGTAAGCATAATGTTCCAGGGACATTTTTTATTCTCACCAACAATGTACTCAACAACCCCAATCTGCTGCGTACCATTGCTATGCAGGGGCATGATATCGGTGCTCACTCTGACAAACATAAACCAATGGTAATTAATGATCCGAAAACTGGTAAGCCAATCCAAACACAGGGTAAAGAGGAGTATACTAAAGAACTTACGACATCATATCAAAAATTACAAGATGTTGTAGGAGATGTGACGATCAACGGCAAACCTGCTTTGACGGGATTTTTCCGTCCACCACAGTTGGCAATCAGCAGGATGGGCATTGAAGCGTTGTTGGAAACAGGTTATGAATATATTATTAATGGCTCATGGAGTACAAATGATTATAAAGCTGAAAATGTTCCACAACTTGTAAGAATAATCGAAGACGGAGTATATACAAAAGAAGGCGAAGTGAAAAAAGGCGCTATCTTAGTCATGCATATGTCAGATATCTCTGCCTATACTGCTGAGGCCTTAGATGTACTGCTGACTGCAAATGAAGCTAAAGCAGATTCCGATCCTTCTAAATTTAAAGTAGGCAAGTTATCCGACTATTTAAAAGATGGCTATACACAAGTCAACCGAAAAATTAATGAAGTGCAATAGCGATCATCATGTTGAACGCAGTAAATCATCTATAGTGAATGGACAAAAGTGATTTAATCTATGCTGCTGAAATCAGCAGCATAGAAATGGCAAGGAAGTGGATGATGGATAAGATAAAAATAGAAGAAGATATTTTACTTGTTGCCAAACCTGATCGCAGGCTGATTTCTAAAGTACCTGATAAAGAAAGATTGCGTACGAATATAGACAGACGCCGCATAAAGGGAAATGAGGATCCGAACGATATAGCATCCCTTGTAGAAAATGAAAAAATGGGCAGACGCTATCTAGTGAATTACGATGTATCAATCCGATATGTTTATGCTGGAAAAGAAGTATCATGTATTGGGAAAGGCGTTGACATATCGACTACTGGCATGTTGCTTGAAGTTCCGGCAGAAGTGGCCCGGGATTTAAGTTTGGCATCCAAAATCAAGCTTACGTTCGCCATAGCGCCCGGCACGATGCCGGAAGGCTATGAGATGAAAGTTAGTATTGCCGCCCATTATATTCGCTTTGACAAAAACGCGGAAGGAAAAACGTTGTGTGGAGTAGCATTTAAAGAATCACTTGCACAATATGCGGCAAAAAAGAAAAATTGGTATATGCTCTCAGCGGCTTCATTCTTTCTGTTCTTAATTACTGCCTGCATTCTTATGATGAGAGCAGAAAGCGTACTTTATTTTAAATTTAATAAAGCATTGTATCTGTACAGCATTATTGCCGCCAGTTTTTTATTGACCCGCTACCTGTTTGGTTCGTTTTATCGTCCTGTTCCTATTGACAAGGAGTTTACACCCGGCGTGACGATTATTGTTCCTTGCTTCAATGAAGAGCAGTGGATACAAAAAACGATTTTAGGCTGTATTAATCAAGATTATCCGACTCACAAACTGGAAGTAATTGTTGTAGATGATTGCTCGAATGATAACTCTGTTGAAAAAATTAAAGAAATCGTAGAAGAACTGAAGAGCAAAGAACAACGCTATGATATTGAAAATAGACTTCATTATATTGTTCAGGAAACAAATGCAGGTAAAAGAGAGGCATTAGCAAAAGGAACAGCAATGGCCCAGCATGAATTGATCGTATTTGTTGATTCCGACAGCTTTTTAGATCCTTTTGCCATTCGGAATATTGTCCAGCCTTTTAAAGATTCTAAAATGGGTGGAGTATCCGGCAGAACTGATGTTGCCAATACCTATACCAATGCACTTACGAAAATGCAGGCTGTACGATATTATATCGCTTTTCGTATTATGAAGGCAGCAGAAAGCTATTTTGATGCAGTTACTTGTTTATCTGGGCCTCTGTCTTGTTACAGAAAAGATTTGCTTGTTAAATATATGGATGCTTGGCTAAATCAACGATTTCTGGGGGAGAAAGCTACGTTTGGCGACGATCGAAGCATGACCAATTTCATATTAAGAGAAAATCGTACAGGCTACCAAGATACCGCGATATGTAACACGATTGTCCCGAATAACTATAATGTCTTTCTAAAACAACAGATGCGCTGGAAACGCTCATGGCTTCGGGAGTCTCTCATTGCAGCTAGATTTATGTGGAGAAAAGAACCTTTTATGGCCTTATCTTTTTATATGGGCGTACTTGTGCCACTTTTGGCACCGATTATTGTAATTTATAATTTACTTTACATTCCCATTACACATCGTGTGGTTCCTTCTACCTTCATAATCGGTATTTTCTTAATGGCCTTGCTCATGAGTATGGCGCAATTGTTTCTAAGAAGAAGCTCAACATGGATTTATGGATTGTGGTTTTGCTTATATTATGAGGCTGTACTTTTATGGCAAATGCCTATTGCTTGGGTCACTTTCTGGAAAACAACATGGGGTACACGCATGACTCCAGCAGATCTTGCAGAAGTGTTAAAGAAGAATCGCAAAAAGCAAGAGAGGGCATAAGATGATGACAATCGCAAATGAGAAATTCACTGCCCACAAAGATAGAAGAAAAAAAATACGGGTAATGATGCAAATTGTAATCCTCCTTACAGTTCTTGCTTTTTGTATTAATGCATTATGTACTTTAAAATCGTATCATCCTTATACAGTGCAAAATACAAATGTTTCCGGGGATAAGGGCTTTATTGCTCTTTCCTATTTCGGTGTAGGGCGAAATGGTAACCAAAATCTAATTGGGGCAGGACGTTTACAGGAACATCTACAGGCATTAAAAGATTTGGGATATGTAACGATCACCCAAGAAGATATTTTAAACTATTATCAAAACGGAAAAGACCTGCCGGAAAAATCCCTCTTTTTGACTTTTGAAGACGGCAGGAGAGACACAGCGATCTTTTCTCAGAATGTTCTAGAAGACTTAAATTATAAAGCAACGATGCTGACATATCCGGAAAAATTTGAGAGAAAAGATACAAAATTTTTAATGCCGGCTGAGCTGAAAGAACTTGAGAAATCAACTTTTTGGGAAATGGGTACCAATGGATATCGGCTGGCATTCATTAATGTATTTGATCGGTACGATAATTATCTTGGAGAATTAGATCCATTGAAACATGCCCGTGTTGCACCGTATTTGGGACGCAAATATAATCACTATCTGATGGATTATATTCGTGATGAATATGGTATACCAAGAGAAAGTTATAACAGGATGAAACAGAGGATCTCTTATGATTATGAAGCTGTAAGAGAGAGTTATACAAAGTCTATCGGGTATGTACCTGGAATGTATATATTGATGCACTCCAATACAGGAAGCTTTGGTAATAATGATGAAGTCAGTGCTGTAAATGAATCTTGGATGAAGACATTATTTAACATGAACTTCAACAGAGAAGGCTTTTCCTTTAATCAGAGAAACAGCAGTCTTTATGACTTAACCAGGATGCAGCCCCAGGCCTATTGGTACACCAATCATTTGTTGATGCGTATTAAATATGATATTAATCAAGATTTGGAATTTGTCAAAGGTGATTTGGACAAACAAAAAGCATGGGAAATTGTGAAAGGGGCCTCAGAAATTCAAGAGGAAACGATAATTCTGACTTCATTACCAAAAGAT
>CAMKSY010000305.1 GCA_946415545.1 uncultured Pelosinus sp.
GCTGTAAACACTCCTCAAAAATAAATAATTTATAATATAGTTTATATTATACACATAAAAAATTTGGTAGAATATTTATTCAATAATTTCTGAAAAATACACTACGGTCACAGTATCACTTAATGTAAATGTTTTATCATAGATACTTTGTAAGAAAATCATCAAATCTTCAACGTTCGTAATTTCAGGGTTTTCTCCCTGCAAATCTTCTTTTGTTAATTGAGATATGGGCTTGACTAAAACTCGATCAATAAGAGCGGTATATATTTTCTTTTTTTGAGCAAAGCGTTTTCCAACTGTTACCCATATAATATCACCCTCATTGTATTTATGAGTTTTATCTCCGCGACGAATGGTGCAAGTCTTACGCCTACAGATTAATTGGCTATGATAATTGGATGAATAAAAATTTAAAGCACGCATCATTCATACCTCCTCAGAATAACTAATCATTCTTGCTAGAATTATGTATTCGTGATATTTGGCTTTAAATCCTTTTGATTTATTTTAACTTATGAAAGAAAACTATGTTTTAAAGCTTTTATTGAATAGTAAGGAATCAACATTAAATCTATACGTATAGCTTCAAGGGATATTTAATAAAACAAGGCGAAGGAAATTAAACATACCAGACGCGTATACTGGCACACTACAGGATTAGGGTTGATGCTGTACTAGGCGCCTGCCACGTCTATCAGCCTCAAACATGAGCCGCTCTTCATCAATGGTCGTTAAACATTTGTTGTCTAATAGAATTTTACCATCCACCATTACTGTATGAACATCTCCAGCTCCAGCAGAATATGCTAATAGTGATACCCTGTCATGACGTGGATACCAATGAGGAGAATGCATATTAAATAACGTAATGTCAGCTTTAAACCCAGGAACAAGCCTGCCTACAACATCGCCAAGCCCCAAAGCCTGAGCACCATTAGATGTAGCCATCTCAACTGCTGTATTAGCAGGTATCAATAATGGATCCAATGCATGAACCTTATGTAACATAGCTGCTAATCTTAGTTCCTCCAGCATATCTAAATTATTATTGCTGGCAGCACCGTCAGTACCTAACCCTACGCATAAACCTGCTTTTAACATAGCAGGTATAGGAGCAACGCCACTTGCTAATTTCATATTACTTCCAGGATTATGAGCAACTCTAACATTTGCCGCCTTCATAAGGAGTATATCTTCATCGGATACATGCACACAATGAGCAGCTAATACGCCAGATTCAAAAACGCCCAGATCTTTCATTAATTCAATTGGCGATTTTCCATGCTTTTTTTTACATTCAACCACTTCTCCTATTGTTTCAGATAAGTGGATATGAATTTCTGCTCCTAAACGTTGTGCCAGCTTCGCCACTCGCTTCAAATATTCCGGCGGACAAGTATAAGGCGCATGAGGTCCAAGCATTACAGTAATACGACCTTCACCAGTATTATGATATTGGCGAAAAAAATCTTCGCTTTCTATCAATGCTTGTTCACCATTTGGTGCAACTCCTGCCATACCTCTAGCCAACACAGCTCTTATGCCGCTTTCAGCTACAGCCTCAGCTACCTGAGGCATGTGAAAATACATGTCGGAAAAAGTAGTAGTACCTGATTTTATCATTTCTGCAATTGCTAATGATGTTCCCCAATACACATCTTCAGCAACTAAATTTCCCTCGGCTGGCCAAATCTTATTCTGCAGCCAATCCATTAATACCATATCATCAGCATAGCTGCGAAAAAGCGTCATAGCTGCATGTGTGTGTGTATTAACGAAACCAGGGATTGCCAGTTTATTTGTGCAATCGATCACCTTATCAGCATGCCACTCAGCTGATATATCACCAACCTGATAGATTAAAGTATCTTCTATCGCAATATCAGCTGACTTAACAATACCATCAGCTCCTAATACTTCAGCATTTTTCAATAAAATTTTTGCCATTCTATCTTCCTCCCTTTTTGACGCTGCCAAAAATATTCTTAATAAAAAGGTGCTATACTTTTATGCATAGCACAAGCATGCTCCATTATAAGACTTCCGTTTTCATTTAGCAATACGAACCAACTAGAAAATGCTCTTAGATTTAAGCTTGTCCTAAGTAAGCTCTCTGTTCACCTGATAAGGCATCGATTGAAATACCTAAAGCCTGTAATTTAAGTCTAGCAACTTCAGAACTAACTTCATCAGGTAAATTATATACTTCGTTTCTCATTTCCTTATGATTTTCTAAAATATGCAATACTGCCAACGCTTGCATAGCAAAAGATAGATCCATAATTTCAGTAGGATGTCCATCGCCAGCAGCAAGATTAACCAAACGTCCTTCAGCTAATAAATAGATCTTGCGATCATCATTCATAGCAAATACTTCAATATTTTTACGCACTATCCGTCGAGAAACCGCTAATTCAGCAAGTTCATCTTTATTAATTTCAAGATCAAAATGACCTGCATTAGCCAAAACGGCTCCTGACTTCATGGCAGTAATATGTTCACCACGAATAACATCTTTGCAACCTGTTAAAGTCACAAAAATATCACCATATTTTGCAGCTTCTTCCATAGTCATCACCCTAAAACCATCATATACAGCTTCAATGGCTTTTATAGGATCAATTTCTGTAACGATTACATTGGCACCCAATCCTTTAGCACGCATTGCTACACCTTTTCCGCACCAACCGTATCCAGCAACTACAACGGTTTTTCCTGTGACAGTAAGGTTCGTCGTACGCATAATACCATCCCAAGTTGATTGGCCTGTACCATATCGATTATCAAATAAATATTTACAATATGCATCATTTACGGCTACCATAGGGAATTTCAAACGTCCTTCAGCTGCTAAGGATTTTAATCGTATAACACCAGTTGTGGTCTCTTCAGATCCTCCCAAGATATTAGGTAGCAACTCACTTCGCCCACCATGAAGCAACGATACTAAATCGCCCCCATCATCAACAATGATATCCGGCTTAGTATCTAAAGCTTTATGTAAAAACTGCTCATACTCTTCAGTTGTGGTATTATACCAGGCGAAAACTTTAATTCCTTCTTCCACTAAAGCGGCCGCTACATCATCTTGAGTCGATAACGGATTACTTCCTGTTACAGCAACATTTGCTCCTGCATTTCTTAGAACTAAAGCTAAATAAGCCGTTTTCGCTTCTAAATGCATAGTTATAACTACATTTTTACCACTTAAAGGTTTACTTTTTGACAGATCCTCATTTAATACATTCAACACAGGCATAAATTCTTTAACCCAATTAATTTTATCATGACCTTGTGGCGCCAATTTTATATCTCGAATAATTGATTCCATTTTACAGCACTCCTTTAAGTTTTTTTTGTTGTAATGAAATAATTGCCTCATGATAGGGTTGTTCCAGTACACCATATTCCGTTATAATCGCTGAAATTAAAGAATTAGGTGTAACATCAAACGCAGGATTAAAAACTTCTACGCCTTTTGGTGCTGTCTGAACTCCAGCAAACTGGGCTACCTCATCGGCATGTCTTTCTTCAATCGGAATATCCAAACCACTGTTCATAGTAAAATCAAAAGTAGAAACAGGGGCAGCCACATAAAAAGGTATCTTATGTTCCTTGGCTAATACTGCAACACTATAAGTGCCAATTTTATTCGCCACATCACCATTTAAAGTAATTCTATCGGCTCCAACGATTACAGCCTGTACCATATTTTTTTTCATAACCCAGCCTGCCATATTATCTGTAATTAGAGTAACTGGAATATTTTCCTGCATCAATTCCCATGCTGTCAAACGAGCCCCCTGAAGCAATGGCCTAGTTTCATCAGCAAATACCCGGGTAATCTTCCCTTCAGAAAAGGCTTGGCGAATTACTCCTAAAGCGGTCCCAAAACCAGCAGTTGCCAAGGACCCAGCATTGCAATGGGTCAGAATCGATACGGGCTCATTAAATAACTGAGCACCATACTGAGAAATCTTATGATTTATAGCGCAATCTTCACTGGCAATGGAAATAGCCTCTTTTTCTAAATCCTTTACCAAATCAATAATATCTTTGTCACGATTCGCTTTATGAATAATAGACATCATTCTCTCAATTGCCCAAAACAGATTCACAGCAGTAGGTCTGGTTTGTCGTAATTCCTCGGCCACCCTTTTGATACTGGTCTCAAAGTCAGAATCATTACAAAGTTCCTTCGCTCCAAGAACCAAGCCAAATGCAGCCGCAGCACCAATAGCAGGAGCTCCGCGGACTTCTAACCTTTTTATTGCTTGCGCTACTCTTCGAACGTTATGACATTCAATAAATTCAATACGATTAGGCAACAGGGTTTGATCTAATAACCATAGCGTACTATTTTTCCACTCTATTGTCTTTAGCAAATTTACCACCACTCTTTATAATTTAAAACCACCATATTCTTTTAAAGCTTGTTGACAGCTACAGTCAGCTTTAAAATCAATACATTTAATAGTATTCATAAGCACTTTTTTTAGCTTTTCTGTATTCGCATTCATAACGTGAATCACTTCACCATAGGTTAAAGGCTGGGATGAAATACCTGCTGCATAGTTTGTTACCATAGCAATCGTCGCATAGCACATCTCAGCTTCACGAGCCAATACCACTTCCGGCACATTAGTCATCCCCACCAAATGCCCACCAAGCTTGGCGAACATACGAATTTCAGCTGGTGTTTCAAACCGTGGTCCTTCGGTACAAACATACGTTCCATAATTATGAACCACAATGCCATTATCTTGAGCAACTGCTAATATTTTTTTTCTTAAAGCAGAGCAATAAGGCGCTGTTAAATCCACGTGAACAACTTTTCTTTTTCCACCTTCATAAAATGTACTTTTCCTATTTTTA
>CAMKSY010000306.1 GCA_946415545.1 uncultured Pelosinus sp.
TTTCCAGGCATTGATACAAGGGAAACATGCCTTTAGGGTAATGGAGCGTCCTGGTAGGCAAAAGGGTACTTCATTTTTGGGAGCTGAGATTTTTTCGTTGTCTCATCCCGATAGTCTCTCAAAACGTTTATTGAGGACAGCATTCTTTTCGGGGAAGGTAGCCATGAGCACCCTTCATGAAGCTTGGAATGAGGCGAAACTGGATTTAGTTGACCCCACTCGGATTGGTTTGATTATTGGAGGATCTAATGTTCAGCAGCGTGATTGTATATTAGCGTTTGAATCCTACAAAGACCGCGCTGGTTTTATTCCGCCTACTTATGGACTGACTTTTATGGACAGTGATCTATGTGGTCTTTGTACAGAGCAATTTAGAATTAAAGGATTAGCGTATACAGTGGGAGGGGCTTCCGCTAGCGGTCAATTGGCTATTCTTCAAGCAATACAAGCCGTACAAACGGGTCAGGTCGATATTTGTATTGCTATGGGTGCTTTAATGGATCTTTCTTACTGGGAATGCCAGGCATTACGATCTTTAGGTGCCATGGGAAGTGACAGATATGCACACGAACCTGCAATGGCTTGTCGTCCTTTTGATAAGCAGCGCGATGGCTTTATTTATGGAGAATCCTGTGGTGTAGTCGTGATAGAGCGAAGCGAATCTGCTGCAAAGCGCCAGGTAACACCTTATGCGTTCATTTCAGGGTGGTCGATGGTAATTGACGGAAACAGAAATCCGAATTCTTCCTATGAAGGAGAGAAACAAGTCATTCAAACAGCATTGGCGCATGCAAACTTGTCAGCACAGAAGATTGATTATGTTAATCCCCATGGAAGTGGCTCGATTATTGGAGATGAAATAGAACTCAGGGCAATTCGTGATTGTGGTCTTTCCCATGCCTTTATCAACACGACTAAATCGATCACCGGTCATGGAATAAGCGCAGCAGGCACAGTGGAAGTTATTGCGACCCTACTGCAAATGAAAGAATCACAACTTCATTCTGTGAGAAATCTAGAAGACCCTATCGATTCCTCGTTTAATTGGGTACAGAAATCCATTTCGCATAATATCAACCATGCATTAAGCCTAAGTATGGGATTTGGCGGGATTAATACAGCAATATGTTTGAAGAATTACAAAAATAATAGATGAGGAGAGAATAGGATATGATTTCTGTTGGGATTGAAGCAATGAATGTTTTTGGGGGAACAGCGTGCTTGGACGTAATGAAACTAGCCCAGCACCGCCAGTTAGATACCACAAGATTTGATAATTTGTTGATGAAAGAAAAGGCCGTAGCTTTGCCTTATGAAGATCCAGTGACTTTTGGGGTTAATGCTGCTAAGCCGCTAGTAGATTCTCTTACTGATGCGGAAAAGGATCGAATTGAACTGCTAATTTCTTGTACTGAATCTGGTATTGACTTTGGCAAATCGATTAGTACCTATATTCATCATTATTTAGGATTAAATAGGAATTGCCGTTTGTTTGAGATTAAGCAAGCCTGCTATTCAGGAACTGCTGGATTTCAGATGGCAGTCAATTTTATTCTATCCCAGGTATCTCCCGGTGCTAAAGCTCTGGTAGTTGCAACTGATATATCCCGATTCATGATAGCAGAGGGGGGAGAAGCCTTAACCGAGGACTGGTCCTACGCAGAACCCAGTGGGGGGGCGGGGGCTGTAGCCATTCTAGTTAGCGCAACTCCACATGTCTTTCAAGTAGATTTAGGGGCAAACGGATATTATGGATACGAAGTAATGGATACATGCCGTCCTGTTCCCGATAGTGAGGCTGGAGATGCGGATTTATCCTTAATGTCATATCTAGATTGCTGTGAGCAAGCCTATTTAGAATATCAAAAACGAGTAACAGGTGTAAATTACCGGGATACATTTCAGTATCTGACATTTCACACTCCCTTTGGCGGAATGGTGAAAGGAGCGCACCGTACTATGATGCGCAAGATGGCTAAAGCCAAGCCACCAGAAATTGAAGAGGATTTTAAACGACGTGTCCTGCCGGGCCTGGATTACTGTCAACGTGTCGGAAATATCATGGGGGCTACTGTATTTCTATCTTTGGCAAGTACGATTGATCAAGGGCAGTTTGATTCACCGAAACGAATCGGTTGTTTTTCTTATGGATCAGGGTGTTGCTCCGAATTTTATAGTGGAGTAGTCACTGCACAGGGACAGAAAATTCAGCGCCGTTTTGGATTAGAAAGTCAATTAAATGGACGATATAAATTATCAATTGATGAATATGAGGCTTTGTTGAGAGGGAGTGGAGCAGTTAAATTCGGAACACGGAATGTAAAATCGGATTTTGAGTTGATTACAGGGGCTATGTCATCCTGTCGAGGGAAAGAGCAATTATTCTTAGCTGAGATTAGTGAATTTCATCGCAAATACAGGTGGTTATCATGAACTACCAAACCATTAAGGTTCGCTTTCAAGAACCGATTTGTTTTTTGCAATTGTTTCGTCCTGAAGCCAATAATGCCATGAATGATCTCTTAATTGAGGAATGCCACCACGCGTTAGACGTTTATGAGAAATCTGCTAGTATCATTGTTCTGGAGGGGTTACCTGAAGTTTTCTGTTCAGGGGCTGATTTTAAAGGAATGCATGACCAAATAGTAAGCGGACAGCAAAGAGAGCATAATCCGGAACCTACGTATAATTTATGGCTTAGATTGGCCACTGGACCCTATATAACTATTTCCCGCGTCAGAGGGAAAGCGAATGCGGGAGGAGTGGGATTTGTCGCGGCCAGTGATATCGTACTTGCAGATGAGACAGCTCAGTTTAGCTTGTCGGAATTATTATTTGGACTTTTTCCAGCCTGTGTCTTACCATTTTTAATTCGTCGGATTGGATTTCAAAAAGCAAATTATATGTCCCTTATGACTAGGCCGATATCGGTTGAACATGCCCAGGCCTGGGGACTCGTAGATGCTTATGATTCTAAAAGCGACTCTTTGTTAAGGAAACACCTGTTGCGTTTGAAAAAAGTACCGAAAAAAGGAATAGTAAGGTACAAACAATACCTTAATCAAATGGATGATTCCATAGACAAAGTCAAATCACTAGCTATTGCATCGAACAAGGAGGTATTTTCAGATCCTTGCAACCTTGAAAGAATTTGCCTATTTGTTGAAAAGGGACAATTATAACAACGCACTTATACAACGCTGCATAAATAGTTTAGGGAAAAGTAGAAGAATACAAGCATTCTAATGTGAGTAGAACTTTTTGATGAGTTACTATAATCAACTATTCTTGAACTACTAAAAAGGGGAGGGCGACCCATGTTTTCAAAGGATATTTTGCGTGCACTGCAAACAGGGCAAATAAGTCTTGCAGAAGCCGAGATAGCATTAACAAATAATAAGCAACCTAAAAAAGGGCAGGGTCAAGCAAAGGCATTAAATACTGAAAATATTTCTCTCAACACGAGAATTGATAGCAAACTCGATTACACGAATGATTGCCCTGATGCAAAGAAGAGCGAGATATCTTTAAAAAGTAGCCAGGAAGATAAGGCAATGCAAAATTCCATTGCTATTATTGGTGTATCAGGACAATTCCCTAAATCAGATTCGCCAAGCATGTACTGGGAAAATTTATCTAAGGGCATAGATTGTATTTCAGAAGTTCCTCCCACAAGATGGTCTGTGGATCATTACTATGATCCAGATCCGAAAGTTCCCGGGAAAACATATAGTAAATGGCTGGGAGTGCTAGAAGATGCGGATAAATTTGATCCCTTATTTTTCAATATTTCGCCAGTAGAAGCTGAGTTAATGGATCCTCAGCAGCGTTTATTTCTCGAAAACTGTTGGCACTGTATTGAAGATGCTGGACTTAGCCCTGCTTCATTGTCCGGAAGTCGCTGTGGTGTTTTTGTAGGTTGTGGTGTAAGTGAGTATGGACAAAATCGCGCTGGTCAGGGGGTCAATGCACAGAATTTGTTAGGCAGTTCACCTTCCATTCTGTCGGCAAGGATCTCGTACCTGCTAAATTTAAAAGGACCCTGTTTAGCCATTGATACTGCATGCTCTTCTGCTTTAGTAGCGGTAGCAGAGGCTTGCAATAGTCTGGTACTAAATACTTGTGATTATGCCTTAGCAGGAGGCGTGCAACTTGCACTTAACCCGGCAGGTTACGTAATGGCCAGCAAAGCCGGAATGTTTTCTAAAGACGGTCGATGCTTTACCTTTGACTCGCGTGCTAATGGCTATGTTCCTGGGGAAGGAGTGGGAGTTGTTTTATTAAAACGGCTCTCAGATGCAGTGCGGGATCAGGATCCGATCTATGGAGTGATTCGTGGTTGGGGAATTAATCAAGATGGAAAAACGAATGGGATAACTGCGCCCAGCGTTAATTCGCAAATTGATTTAGAGAAATATGTTTATGAACGATTTAACATTAATCCGGAAACGATCACAATAGTTGAGACGCATGGGACAGGAACAAAACTAGGTGATCCAATTGAGGTGGAAGCTCTTATCGAATCTTTTCGGGCATTCACGCCAAAGAAAAACTATTGTGCATTAGGATCGGCAAAAAGCAACTTAGGCCACCTTATAAAAGCTGCAGGGGTTGCCGGTATCATAAAAATTTTATTAGCCATTAAGCATAAAGCTATCCCACCCACAATTAATTTTGAAAAATTAAATGAACATATTCATCTAGAAAATAGTCCGTTTTACATTAATACAGAGTTGCGGCCATGGGAAGTTCCTTCAGGAGTAGCGAGACGTGGCTGTGTAAGTTCTTTTGGTTTTAGCGGTACGAATTGCCATATTGTTATTGAAGAATATCTTCCCAAGCTGAAG
>CAMKSY010000307.1 GCA_946415545.1 uncultured Pelosinus sp.
GTGTTCTTGGAAACAAATTCATTGACGAAAACGGAAACTTACTTTATTCAAAACGGTTATAAAACGAAAAACGAGAAAATGTTTAGTCGCTTTGCTCTCCGTAATATCCTTACCAATCCTGTATATATGATTGCTGACGAAGACGCTTATCATTACTTAATCGCAAACGAGGTGGATTTGTTTGCCCCAAAAGAAGATTTTGACAGCAAGCATGGCATTATGGCATATAACCGTACGATTCAAAAATCCGGTAAGGCTAACCAAATGCGCCCAATAGACGAATGGATTGTGGCTGTGGGGAAACATACAGGTCTGATCGAAGGCACGGAATGGATTAAGGCACAGGAATGTTTAGATCAGAATAGGTCTAAGTCTTTCCGCAAACCCAGAAGCAACGTCGCGCTTCTTTCTGGTCTTTTATTTTGCACTTGCGGTGATTATATGCGTCCTAAACTAAGTAAACGTCTAGATGCACAAGGAGAATTTATTTATTCTTATCTTTGTGCCATGAAGGAAAAGAGCCGCTGTCATGTGTGCAATATGAAGAATGCTAACGGAAATATGCTTGATCGAGTGGTGTGTGAAGAAATAAAAAGACTTGGCGCAGATAGCTCAGAATTTATTCGTCAGCTTGAGCTAGGCAAAACACAAATGGAAGGGAACTTTGAAGGATACGATGATTTAGATCAGTTGCACAATGCACTTGTGAAGAATGAAAAGAAAATTGCTAGGTTGGTAGCATCACTTTCTGAATTGGAGGATACAGCAACTAAGGGGAGTATCGTTAAAGGGATTGACGAACTGCACAGTGAGAGTGAACTGCTGAAAAGCCGTATTGCTGAACTGGAGAGCCTTACCGCCAGTCACGCTCTTTCTAATATTGAATTTGATATTATCCGTCAGATGCTCACAACCTTTAGAGATACGATAGACGATATGAGTATTGAACAAAAACGCGCCGCCCTACGCACCTTTGTGAAAAAGGTGGTTTGGGACGGCGAGAATGTTCATGTGTATTTATTTGGCTCTGATGATAATGGTGGTATTGAGTTACCGCCAGAAGAATTCGGCCAGCGTAACGGTAGTGGAATTACTGAAACTGAGGGGAATAGTGGAGAGCCACTAGGTGAGAATAGCAAATGAAATATTAATGCACCTAAGAAGCACCCGGCGGACTCGAGCTGAAGTTAGCTTATATGATCCTATCGGCGTAGATAAGGAAGGTAATGAAATGACATTTTATATTTATCGGTATGTAGAAACGATCGATAATCATTGCGGTAAACGGGGGCGTAAGACCAATGTAAATGCGTCTCCTTTTTGCCATTTTTCTTTTCTGTATGTAGCATGTTCTAAGATTGATTTCAAAAATTTATTTTTTTCTGTAGGACTATTAGATTTTTCATAGGTCAGTAAAACTTTTTCGATTTTAGGAATAATGTCTTGTCTGTTTTCCTCCTGTTGTTTTTCTTTAGACAACTCAAATGCTATTCTGTCTATTTTTTTTTGTGCAATCGCAATTCTTTCTGAGAGCTTAGTTAATCTTTCCAGGTATGTAGCAGCATCATAGATTCCTTTTTCTAAAAGGTCATGTAAGTTATCTTTTTGCTGCTCTAATTCTTCTAGTTCTTTTTTGAGCTTATGATGAACTTTTTCTCTATTATAGGCAATATTACGTTGCTCTTTTGGCATAAAAAGATCCCATTGAGTACGATAGCTATTAAGCCATAGCTGTAAACCTTCAAGCAGCTTATTTTCAACGTATTCAAAGCGGCAGCTTTTATTTATACAATGTCTGTTGTAACACATTAAATGTGGAAACTGCTGATGCTGATAAGGTCGATAAATCATAGAACCGCCACATAAATCGCATTTAATTAAACCAGCAAGCGGGTTCGTAACTCCATTCAGCAACTGGTAGGGTGGATGATATTTTTGGGATAGCATATTTTGT
The DNA here is from genome assembly GCA_946415545.1 of uncultured Pelosinus sp. Lineage (GTDB taxonomy): Bacteria > Bacillota > Negativicutes > DSM-13327 > DSM-13327 > Pelosinus. The sequence continues at coordinate 1,955 of CAMKSY010000307.1, forward strand.
ACTTGTTCGAATTCTTCAAGGGTTATATATGGCTCGTGACAATTATATATCCAGATTTGTTCTTCCCTAGGGCGACGCCTGGTTTCTTTTCCAGTGCGCGTTGTCGATTTCTTAGATGCTACTTTTTTCCAGGCATTTACACCGGCGTAGGCTGGGTTTTTTAGGATTGCTAAAATTGATGCAGCAGACCATTTTTTACCTGAATAAGATAAATAACCCATTTGATTTAACTCATTAGCGATCTTGTTTGCTCCCATGTCAAGTTGATAAGATTTCCAGATTAATGCTGTAGGCTCACTTTGTTCTGGATGTTTAATCAAGTATCTCTTGCGATCTTTTTTCTCTATGAGGTATCCATATGGTGGAACCGCTCCAAGATAATTTCCCTCTTCGAGTGATCGAATTCGACCGCCTTGCAAACGTCTGGTAATAATCTTCAACTCTTTGCGGGCCATAAAGGATTCAAATTCTGTGTATTCTTCATCCCATTCATTGTTTAAATCATATATTTTGCGTGGTGTTACAATCTTAGTCTGCGCTTGTTTAAAGGTTTCTATAATTAGGCCTTGATCCTGCATTTTCCCACGGCCCAGCCGATCGATGTCCATGCAAAAAACAGATTTCCATTTCCCTAATTCAATTTCCTTTAGTAGATTTAACATTTCAGGTCTATGAATAATACTTTCACCAGAGACAACTTCTTCAAAGATTTTGGTGATGGTTATACCGTGTTCTTTAGCTATTTTGAACAATGCTCTTTTGTGCTTGGCAAGTGTTTCTCCATCGCCTCTTGCTTCTGCCTCTTGATCTTCTCTCGATTTACGAAGATAGAAGCAAGAAGGCTCTAGGTCTTTATTATGCAGATTACTCAAGTTAGCACCTTCTTTGTTGCCATAAGGCTGTTAATCGATCTTATAAACATATGACATTTGACAGTGGCCTAGAATGGAAATATACTTATATCTAGGAAAATCTGACATTAGGGTAGTAGTGAAATTTTATTCTCCCCTAGGAAACGTTGCTAGGGGAGATTTATTTATAAAACAATCTTTTTATATACAGTGGAATTATATATTACAGATTCGGAGGCATAAGATGAAACAAGCAATAAAGTTACTTTGGATTACAATTATGATCGTAATCATGGGGCAGGAATCCATACCTGTGGCTTATGGAGAAATTAGGATGGATAATATAGAAAGGCTTCCAGAGTGGGAAATGAAGAGTAGCTCCCTCGGTGGTACACTTCTACTATCAGACAGTCCTGAAATGGTAGAACGTGATGGAGTTTTGTATCAGGATAAAGTAGAAGGAAGTGTTCGTCTCTTTTTTTATCATGTAAACGCATCAAAGACGGCTAAGAAAATGGAAGTAGTTTTAGAGAACAAAGGTAATGAAGCTGCTCATGTTAATGTAAGTAAGTCTAGTTTGGGCGGCCCAGGATATGCCTGGCTTGCAGTAGGAAAAGAAACACAGATGTCATATTTTGCTGGAGGAGCAGCAGAATATCAAATTGATATTCCGCCAGGCGGTGTGATCCCTTTAGCAGCAGAAATAAGCGCTACAGCAGTTTTGCCTAATATGTTGATTCACGGTATTTATGATTTTACTGTTGACCGCCAAATCAATGTTAAAGTCATGATGATGCCTTTATTTGAAGAAAGTGTTACATTTTCTAAAACAGCTCAAGTACTGCCTGCAGACCAGTGGCATTTGCGTGGTACATTTGAAGGGGCAAATCGAAAACTTTACTCAGTGGATCCTTATAATCCAATTCTATATAGAGCTGTGGGGATAACGCTGGCCGATAATGTGATCGATCCTTATTTGCAAGGGATTGACGCTATGGATGGAACAAAGGTTGTCAACTATGGAAATTACGGTGTAGTTTATGATATAAAACCACCTGGAAGAAATACTCGGCGAATTTCCTATTATCTTGTACCACTAGGCGGTTATTATGCTGGTGCCATAGGGATACATCATCCAGAGGTAAATTGGAGTCCTTTAGCAACACCCCGGGGAAAAATTTATTTTGAGGATAATAAATGGAAAGAGTTCTCGTTCTTAGGCACTTATGATAGCAGTGAGTCATTATCATTTACTTTTAGCCCTCCAGGTGCATCTAACTTACCAGTGAAATTAGTTATTTTATCCCAATGAGTTTAGTTTATCAGGAGTTCTTTAACATTTAAACGGATTGATTATTGTAAGATCCTATAATAAAATTTTGGGAGCTTAACAAAGACACAGCCTAACCATTTATATGGAGTCATTGCTGTGTCTTTTTAATGCATTTATATAATCAAAAGTTGTAAATATGATAATAATGACCGTTTATAGGGTCGTCCTTAGGGATCATCCTCATATATATATTATTGAGGTGAAGATTCTATGGAAAAAAAATATGATGCTACATATCATCTAGATAATACAATCGTACATATTATTGCGCCTTCATACATGACGACAGTAGAAAAGGAAAGGATACTTCGTGAATTTTATCGTTACGCATGGGATATCTGGAATTCGCTGCCAGTAGAAGAAAGGCTGCGAATTAATGCTGAGTATGATAAAAAGTAACTAACGAGAGAGCTACCATGCAGCGTAATAACATTACATCAGTCTACTGAATAAAAAAAAAATTTATCGTCAACACTATTATAAAGGATGGTGTTTATATGCCTGAGGTAGAAGAACTTTTAAGCAAGACTGAAGAATTAAGAGAAAAATTAAATAAACTGGCTCAAAATAAAAATGAGAAACTTACCAATCCTAAAATTATTGCTGTCAGTAAAGAGCTAGACATTATGCTTAATACCTATCATAAATTAATGCTGAATAAAATTATAAAGC
>CAMKSY010000308.1 GCA_946415545.1 uncultured Pelosinus sp.
TACATTTTCATATCCATAATATACCCTTTTCAATTTTTAATTAAAATAATTTTTGATAGGTTTCCAGTCTGGATTGCCTGTATCCATTTTGTCATGTACTGTCGTGCGTGAAGCGCGTTCAATAATAAATTCCTTGATATATGTATCTTCATTAATATTCTCAATATCTTTAATCAGACGACCTTCATCTTGGATATTGAAAGCAATGAGCGTATAATATTTACCGCCTGATAAGTCTCTAATGAGTATGCCCATTCCTACAGGGGACTCCCCTTCTTGGAAATTTCGGCTTATAGAACTGTGAGTTGCAAAAAAATTAGCTTTTGGCGCTTTTATCAAAGCATATACTTCGGGGAAGTATAATTTAAACTCTTTAATTGTAATGGGCATATCTGGGGTAAACCGCTGAGCTGCCACTACTGCATCCGGCTTATTATTAGCATACATGACTTCCATTTGTACGCCTATTCCATTACGACTAAAAGAATAACGATATGATCCAGCTTTTGCCTTTTTATAACCTTTTTCATCCCAATCGGCTTTTGTCCACAACTGATTGTCAGAATCAATCACTAAGCGATAGTCTCCATACTGCTGCTGAATCGAACCCTTGTTGTCATCCAAGCTAGCAAAGGCTACGCTAGAAAGCATCAACAACATTGAAAAAACTAGCATTACCATGATTTTTCTCATAATTTAACCCCTTCCATTCTTATATCATTACTCTTTATTATTATACCTCATCTGTCATATTTCCTGCTGCCCAGAAGAAAAACACTCTTGTACCTCTTTAGGTATCACTAAAAGGTTTAGAAAAAGAGCCTTACTTCATTTAGAAATAAGGCAACTTTTACTAATAAGAGCAAATAGTTTCTTTAAACACGATCAGAATGAGTTAGCCAATAGATACACAAAGCAGCAGCCACAATGATAATACATCCTACTTCAAACGCATCGGGCACATCCAGCCACATTGTCTCCCCTCCGTCATCTTGAATAGCTTTTAATATACATACTTTATTTATCATTTTTTTATAACATAATTTTAAAATATAAAAGCAACGCCTTATCTAAGTGATAGGAAGGATGTTAGATAATCTTTAAAGCAGCTTCACGAAAGCTAACAATATCACCTAAAAAAGCTTCGTATAAAGTAGATTATTTTGCTGCATGCTACATTGAAAGGAGTGTTATTATGCTTTCTGCCAGTAGCGAGTCTAAATATATAAAATGTGATTCTTGCGGTCAGAAAAGAGAATGCTTTGTACAAAAAAAACATAATACTGAACAAGCATTATGTGTCTATTGTCTATCCGCAATATATTGCTATTTATGAATGAAAGAACCACCTTCATTAAAAAACTTTTTTCACCGATCATTATAGAATATAAGGAATCGGTACAAAATCAATCCTCCTGAATATATTAGAAGTGTTAACACGGAAAGAGTAGGAGGGAAAAGCTCATGAATTGCAATCCTAATGGCATTGAATTTGGAATTCCAAATATCGAGGAATTAGAGAAAAAAGCTTGTAAAACGATTGAATTTCCTGCATTAGCTACAATTAGTGGTAATGCAATTGCATTTTTCACAATGCTCGTGTTAAAAGAAATCCTTAAGCAGCAGTCTGCTAATCCTATCAACAATTTACCTAATATTATTGCACTATCCAATAGCATTGCTGGATTAAACAGTAGCATAAAGATCATCCAATAGAGACGTAACGTACATGAATACACTTCTCTATCCTATGATTTCGGCCAAATTCTCTCTGCATGAAGAAATGTATCTTTTGAATACTTTATTCTTGCAGAGAGATCTTTTCTTTTTATTCCTAACTAAATAAAAAAAGCGTCCTGCAGGACGCCTCTGATTCTACCAACAGTGATCATGCTTACAACCACAGTGACAGCACACGCAGCTATTCTCAAAACAATAATGACATACAGGACATTCACGACATTCTAAATCACATTCGAAATGGCATTTGGGACATCTCCGACGACACTTCGAGCACTTTTTATGATGACAGCAATCCCTATCAGTCTTTTTACTCATTTTTTATCAATCCTCCTTATTGTACTTATTACATAATATGTTGCTTGATAAAAAATGTCTCTTAAATGAAGAGTAAAGACCACTAAAATTATTATAGTCTAAAAAAACAAAAACGTCCTACAGGACGCTTAGTTCATCATAATTCTGGAAATTCATTAATCCAATCCATGTCTTCTAAATGTTGTATGGCTTCGGCTCGTGTTGTTCCAATAATTTTACCTTGCTTGGTTTTTAAGTTTAAGAAAAGAAATCCACTATCAGATACAATAATTGCTGCAGTTTTGTCGCTGCTAAATATTGGAGTAGCAAGACCATTACAATCATGACTTATGACAATAACCCCCCTTTTAAATTCTGATTATTCCGAATATATCTTTATACTATTCAATAGAGGATAATAATATCCTTCATAATTATAAAATATTTTACAAATTAGTAATCATTTTGTAAAATAACCAGATATTATGCTTTTATATTTCTCAAAAAGAGCTGCCCAGGAAGAGATTTAAAACTTAAGCCCTGCACCAACATAAGCAGCTGATTGGCTGCCTGCCAATTGATAAGCACCCACTTTTCCAATACTGCCAGTGTAACCGATACCCGGCTCTATCTTATCTTTTGTGAACATTGCACCAACTGTAATTACATTATGACGTGTTAGATCAATTGTAGGAATATCAGCTTCAATTGTTATTGTGCTGGTTTGTTTTAAATCAATCATATTCTTTTCAAATACAAACTTTTCTTCTTCTGTTTTATCAAACTTGCCTACTCTGCCATTTACCATATAAATAAAACTTTGTTTACCAAGATCAAATTTACCATCTAATTTTACAGGAGTTGCACCAGGTGTCTCTTTATCAACTGGCATTACGAATACTTCCTTCACTTCTCCTGGTAAATAAACGGTTTCTCCCGGGACATACTGAATTTTCGTATCTGTAATTGTCTTAATTGTTTCCTTAACAACCGGGGGTTTATTTTTTTCTACTGCCAAGGCTTGTCTATCACCTTCTCCCAAAGCATACCCTAATGCCAAGCCTGCAGCGCTGCCCGTGACCAACGAAATAACAGCAATCATTATAAGCATCTTAAGGTTGTATTGACCTTTATCAAGGTTTGAATTGTCTAATTTAAACTGCTCTTCTTCCTTCATGCTGTACTCCTCCCATCTGCTGATACCAGATCCTCTTACCTTATTATATGATCCTTATCAGCTTTAGCTACTCAAGGAATAAAGCATATCGACCAACGTTTCCCTGGAATGGAGATTACAAAATATCACCGAAAACCGAATATGCTTTTTACATAATAAACAGTACCAATATTATTTAGGATACATACACTATAATATGAAGTCTACGTAAAATTGCACTTCATCAATATTTCACCTCGAAGGGAGGTGATTATATGATTATTGACTTCGATGAACGAAAATTTAGAAATGAGATTAAAAGTATCGCTAAAAAATATGGAGCAAAGTCTAGCGACGCTGAAATGGTAGCAACAATGGCTTTGTCAATTGTAATGAAATCAAGCAAACCTGTGAAATAATATATTCCCTTTCAGCAAGCAGAATATTTTTGCTTGCTGTTTTTTCATTAATGCAGAAAAAACCTCTGCAAATTGAATATCTGCAGGGGTTGATTTGGATAATTTTAATGTTTGGTTATTAGGTATGTTAATTCCACAGAGTTTGTAGCCGTTTTGTGCTTAAAATTGGACTTCCTAGAATGCGATGTAAGCATTTTTTTCAATACCCTTATTGTTAGTATATGTCACATTATTAGGTCATTGATGACACTTTTTATTTTTGTTCCAGAACATTTACTTTTATCGTTTAATTGAGAAAATGCTTTTACACAAATTTTTTACAGAATGCCATACTAAACAGCAAAAACAGAGTCTTCGCGGCTGCTTTCGCAGCAACTTTGACTCTGTTTTTTAGAGCTGATTTACATAGTTACTTACTTAATTTATATATATTCCACCAAATACGGAGAAAACACCCTCTTGTTCCACACTTACATTCTCACCGAGCCAACCTACAACAATTCCAACAAGTGTTCCTTCTGGAATCACCACATTAAGACCTGTTGTTGATCCATTTCTAATGGCAAGTGTTGGGATATTGCCCCCTGTTCCTTCATATGGCTCGGTATAGGTGATCGTATCTTCTAAAATAGTATAAATGAGCTGATTCTGGGTACTGCTTGGTATTGCAGTTGCAAGGCATACAAAGGGGTACATAATAGCCCCGTCTTCAATGAATCCCAATCCTTGGCTGGCAAAAGTTACGTAGATATTTCGTACTGTTCCGGCTTGTGGCATAATAAATGAAATGCTGTAGTAGACCGTCTCTGGGCCCTGGGTGTATGAAATTGTTCTTGCCTCCCATTCCCCCGGTGCAAGAACCTTCATTGTCTGACTTTCCGGGCTAAAACCTGCAAACTGAATAGCTTGTGGATTTCCTCCACTATCTGTACTAATAATTTGTAAGGTTTGGTTTGTAACTGAGAATGGAATAAACCCTGACGCTGGACCAATAGCCCCCTGTGGGCCGGTGGGGCCGGTGGGGCCAGTATCTCCATCTGTTCCGTCTGCTCCTGCTGAACCCGTGGCGCCAGTAGCGCCAGTAGCGCCCGTAGTCCCCGTGGCTCCAGTAGGCCCGGTGGCACCCGTATCACCAATATCTCCTGTAGCACCTGTGGCTCCTGTTACTCCAGTTGATCCAG
>CAMKSY010000309.1 GCA_946415545.1 uncultured Pelosinus sp.
TCTCTTTGCTGTACAGTGCAGTAAAGGTAATTAAGGCAATCACTTGATTACTTTATCTCTTGGTGTTTCCAAGCAATCAAAAAACTATAGGAGGATTCGTTTATGGAAAAAGGAAAAAAGGGAATAGGTCTGACAACTCAAATTTTTATTGCTCTTATTCTAGGTGTTGTATTCGGTTATATCTTCCCTGTCTATGGACAAGCATTGAAGCCTGTTGGTGACACGTTTATCCGTATGATTAAAATGATTGTAGTACCTTTAATTTTCAGTTCATTAATTATGGGTATTGCAGGTACGGGAGACTTTAAGAAACTAGGTCGTTTGGGTGCAAAGTCAATTATTTGGTTCGAAGTCGCTACAACATTGGCTCTTTTCGTTGGCCTTGCTGTCGCAAATGTATTCCAGCCTGGTGCAGGTGTAGCAATTGCAACAGGTGCTGATGTAAGTTCCGCAGCAGCTGCAGCCAAAAAGACTATTGATATGACGCAAATGATTGTCAACATTGTTCCTACAAATGTAGTAGATGCCATGGGCCGAGGCGATATGCTGCAAATCATCTTATTTTCTACTTTCTTCGGTGTAGCAGCAGCTGCTATGGGAGAAAAAGGAAAACCAACGGTTACCTTAGCAATCAGTGTTGCTGAGATCATGTTCAAATTTACTTGGTATGTTATGAAACTAGCTCCTATTGGTGTTTTTGCCCTCATTTCCTATACAGTAGGCAAATTCGGTTTAGGTATGTTAATTCCTTTAGCCAAGTTGATCGGTTCCTTATATTTTGCCTTAGTACTTTTTATTGTGTTGTTATTAGCCTGTGCATCACTAATTATCCGTATGAATTTCTTCCAGCTCTTAAGAGCTATTAAAGAGCCTATCTTGATTGCATTCTCTACTGCCTCCAGCGAAGCAGCATTGCCAATTGCAATGGAGAAATTAGAACAGTTTGGCGTTCCAAAGCATATTGTTACCTTCGTACTGCCGACAGGTTATACATTTAACTTGGATGGTTCTACACTGTATAGTGCTTTAGCTGTTATCTTTATTGCTCAAGTTTATAATATTCCCTTCCCAATCGAAACTCAATTGATTATGCTTGTGACATTAATGATGTCTACCAAAGGCATTGCAGCTGTGCCTGGCGCCTCCCTGATTGTTATTGCCGGTACCGCAGCAGCTTTTGGTTTGCCAGTAGAAGGCATTGGTATTATCCTTGGGGTTGACCGTATCCTCGATATGGCTCGTACAGCTTGTAACTTAATCGGTAACTGCGTAGCTGCTGTAGTTGTGGCACGTTGGGAAAACGAGTTACCCGATGAAGTATTAAAAGTCGCTTATACCAAGAATTACGATTGAGTAAAACATTAAACTAAACACCTTTTATCATAATGAGGGTCTGTTCTACACAAGATGTAGAACAGACCCTCATTCTATGTTCATCTTACTTTCTTACTCAAATGTAAGAATCTTCCCAGTTATTATTCCATCATGATCAATCGCTAAAATGCCACAAGTACCAGCTCCATAGCGGGGTTCCGCAGCACTGCCCGGATTGAAAACAAATAAATTTTCCTCCCAATGGCTATCCGGGATATGCGTATGTCCATAAATTACAATGTCCACCTCATAGTGTCTGCCCCATTCCACCAATTGGCTGACACCTTGCTTTACACCATAACGATGTCCATGGGTTATCCATATTTTTTTACCAGCAACTTCTATAAATTCATCGATTTTAGCAATTGCCTGGCCATCACAATTTCCCCTCGCTGCAAAAACAGGAACATTTGTTAATTTAGCCAAATAGCTTGCATCTTGGCTATAGTCTCCGGCATGCAGCCACATATCCATAGAACCTGCTGCCTTTATCCCTTGCCTGACAGCCCCATGGTCACCATGGGTATCACTCATGACCCCTATATTCATTTTAAATACTCTCCCAGTATTTTGCTCATAATCTTTAGCGCTTGTCCTCTATGGCTGATTTCATTTTTTTCACTTTTTGAACATTCAGCCATGGTTTTCTCCATATCAGGCATATAAAACAATGGATCATAGCCAAATCCGCCTAAGCCGCGCAACTCTTGACCGATCATCCCTTCCCGTACACCATCCGCAGTCATAATCGTCCCATCAATATCAACAAGAGCCAAGACACAACGAAATCTAGCTGTACGCTGTTCAGGACAAATACCTGTTAACTCGGCTAACAATTTTTGATTATTTGCAGCATCATCAGCATTCTCTCCAGCAAAACGTGCAGAATAAATGCCTGGCATGCCTCCTAATGCATCTACTTCCAGCCCAGAATCATCTGCTAAGCAGGCCTTTCCTGTATAGCGAGCATAATGTCTAGCTTTCAACCGAGCATTTTCCATAAAGCTATCACCGTCTTCTACAGCCTCAGGAATATCACCAAACTCACTTAAATCTAACACTTTCACAGGCAAGTCAGCCAAAGCTAAGGCAATCTCGACAACTTTTCCTTTATTCGTAGTCGCTACCACTACTTCTTTCATGGCTCACGTCCAACTTTCCACGATAATGGCCCTAGAATATCTTTTTGGTAGTCAATTAATTCCCCCACCATTTTTTCAGCAACAGCCAGCATGTCATTCAGCTCCTGTTTACTAAAAGGACGTTTTTCACCTGTTCCCTGTACTTCTACAAATTGGCCGCTTCCAGTCATTACAACATTCATATCTACAATCGCTGCTGAATCCTCTTCATAGCACAAATCCGCAATCACCGTATCTTTTACGACACCAATACTAACTGCTGCTAAGAACTCTTTTACAGGGAAAGGTTTTTCTTGATTGGTATAAATACTATTCACTGCATCGACCAGGGCCACAAACGCTCCTGTAATCGCAGCTGTCCGAGTTCCGCCATCTGCTTGTATAACATCACAATCAATCCAAATTGTTTTTTCCCCTAGTGCTCTTAGGTCAACTACACTCCGTAATGCTCTGCCAATCAGCCGCTGAATTTCATGAGTCCTTCCTGTTATTTTCCCTTTAGCAGATTCACGAATATTACGCACCTGCGTAGAGCGAGGCAACAAAGAATATTCAGCAGTAATCCATCCTTCACCTGACCCTTTCATAAAGTGTGGTACCTTATCCTCAATTGTAGCAGCACATATTACTTTCGTATTGCCTACTTCTATCAACACCGATCCCTCGGGATATTTTAAATAATTACGAGTAATTTTTAATGGACGCATTTTATCAGCCTTTCGGCCATCTGGTCGATTCATCTATTTGACTCCTCCTATAATATAGTACCTAATCTGTGTTAAAAACGCTGCAACTTTAGCAGCTCTTTTCCATCCTGCTTGATTTTCTCCATCTTGCAAGTCAAAGAACTTCGCTAATTTACCTATCGTTTTAGCACAGATAAAATACTAGTTCTATTTTATCCACATTGTTACAATCTTTCCAGCCGGTCTTCCTGTTTATTTTGCACCATATAGTGCTGATAATTCCCTAATTTTTTTGCTGCATGTACAACATCATAAGCTGCTTTAAGACAAGCCGGGCAAGCCTTCTGAGGAATCATACCAATATAGGCTGTTTTATAATGAAGACTACTGCGCGCCTTCGTTTCAATTGTTACATAGCCAGAACAATGAGGGCATAAGCGTACTCTTTCTTTCTGCTGTTCATTAATACCTACATCATCATAATAGATACTGCGTTCTGTCTGCCAGAATTCACCGTGCTTCATAATTGCTTCACGCTGCAGCTTCTCTTTTCTCCCCCACATATCTTGGCGTTCTTTGATTACATCTTTTATATAGTGAGTGACAGAAGAAGTTTGAGAAGGGCAATCTGCAATATTAGGCTCAATAACTTTGCTATAATCCATTCCTGCCATGGCTAATACAATCCCTACATTTATATAAGGCAAGGCATCTTCAATGGAATATCCGCCTTCCAATACAGCAATATCCGCCTTTAGTGTATCAGCCAATCGTGCATACCCCTGTGCTGTAATTGCCATATTCGCTAAAGGATCACTATAATGATTATCCTGACCGGCAGAATTAATAATAATATCCGGCTTAAAGTCCCCCAGAATCGGCATAATCAGATGATCCAGTACTTCATGAAGACCGCGATCTGTCGTTCCTGGGGGCAAGGGTATGTTTACAGTAGTACCAAGAGCATTAGGACTCCCCATTTCGTTGGCAAAACCAGTCCCGGGATATAAGGTCCGCCCATCCTGATGAAAGGAAATAAATAAGGTATCAGGATCATGATAAAAGATATCTTGGGTACCATCACCATGGTGTACATCTGTATCAACAATGGCAACTCTACCGATACCATAGGTTTTCCGCAAATATTCGATCATAATTGCTTCCATGTTAATGGTACAAAATCCACGAGTCCCATGAACAATGCGCATAGCATGATGCCCTGGCGGACGTATTAAAGCAAAAGCTCGCTGTACTTCCTTCTTCATTACCGCATCAGCAGCTGCAATCGCTCCACCTGCTGACACTAAATGAGCATCTGTAATTAAAGATGCTATATCAGGCACCCCAACATGTACCCTTTCAATATCCCGAATTTTGGCGATTTTAGGCTTATATTCCCGTATCGCCGGCATATCCAGCAGTCCTTCTTCTACAATCTGATCACGGGTATATAACAAACGTTCCTCCCGCTCAGGATGAGTTGGGCTAATCGCCCAATCAAAAGCTGGAAAAAAAACCAGTCCTAACTTTTGAGCATTCAACATAACTCCTCCTTGCCATACTGCAGCACA
>CAMKSY010000310.1 GCA_946415545.1 uncultured Pelosinus sp.
AATAAAAATAATCCGGTGTTATTTGTTCTATCTGCGAAAAGTAAGGAGCAATTAACGACTTATGCAAAAAGTATGAGGGACTTTATTACAGAACACAAAGATGCCGAACTCTTGGATATAGTCTATACTTTGCAGGTTGGCCGCCAAGCAATGGAGTATCGTCTTGCTTTCTTAGCAGATTCGCGAGATGGGCTATTAAAAACAATAGAAGGATTTATTGATAACAAATTATCGACAGTCATTCAATTTGCTCAGGTAAAAAAGAGAACAGAAGAAGTAACAATCTTTGAGACTGATGATGATGGGAAGGCTTTGCTTCAGACTTGGATGCAAAAGAAGAAACTGAAAGAAATCGCTCAATTATGGGTAAAAGGCTTGGACGTAGATTGGAATCAACTATATGGCGCTAATAGACCACAGAGAATTAATGTACCAACTTATCCATTTGCCAGGGAAAGCTATTGGGTACATGAAAACAAAATGATAACTCCTGATAGCAGAATGGCGACAAATCAAGTCGTTTCTACAGCCATTCATCCATTAGTGCATCAGAATACTTCTGATCTGTCGGCACAGAAATTTAGTTCTATTTTTACGGGGCAGGAGTTTTTTCTAGCGGATCACGTCGTTAGAGGACAGCATGTCTTGCCTGGGGTTGCTTATCTGGAAATGGCTCGGGTCGCAGTGGAGCAGGCCGCAGGAGTAGAGGGAAAAAGTGACACTGTAATCCAACTAAAGAATGTTGTATGGGCACGTCCGGTTGTTGTGCAAGATCAGCAAGCCGTTAGGCTGCACATCGGACTCTATCCAGAAAGTGACCATGAAATTGCTTATGAAATTTACACCGAGCTGGAAGAGGCAGGTGACGCTCCTGTCGTACATAGCCAGGGTAGTGTAGTATTAAGTTCAAAAAAAGAAGATATCATGTTGGATTTATCCAATTTAAAGGCTCAGTGTACAAACAATACTCTTTCACCTTCACTATGTTATGAAGCGTTCCGGAAAAAGGGAATCGACTATGGCCCGGGACATCAGGGGATTGAGACAGTGTATGTAGGATCACGACAAGTACTTGCAAAGTTATTTTTACCTTCTGTAGTCGTGGATACCAAAGACCAGTTTGTGTTACATCCCAGTTTAATGGATTCGGCTTTGCAGGCGGCGGTAGGCCTTGCTGTGGACTCAGATAATCTTCAAATTAACGGCAGCATTCCCCCTTTAAAACTTTCTATGCCTTTTGCTCTGCAGGAATTAGAAGTACGCAGTAAATGCACTCCAATTATGTGGGCGTTAATAAAGTACAATACCGAAAATAAAGCAAGGGAAAATGTACAAAAAATTGATATAGATCTATCCGATGAACTAGGGCGAGTATGTGTGAGAATGAAAGGGTTTGCCTCCCGAGTCGTCAAAGGCGACTTAGGGACCGTCGGCGATTCGTCATCTGTAGGAACTTTGATGCTTACACCTTATTGGAAGGAGCAAGTCATCGACGCTAAAGTTCCAATTACGCACTATGCAGAGCACCTTATAATACTTTGTGAGCCTAACGAAGTTTCACAGACAAATATCGAGGATCAGATAAATGGAGCCGATTGCCTTGTCATGCAATCCGAACACCAGGAGTTGGACAAACGATTCCAAGCTTATTCGACACAGATATTTGAGGAAATACAACGGATTTTAAGTAATAAACCTAAGGGCAGGGTGTTACTTCAGGTTGTTGTACCTCTCCAAGGAGAAAAACAGCTCTTTTCTGGACTTTCGGGGCTTTTAAGGACTGCCCGACTTGAAAATCCTAAAATGATCGGACAGTTAATTGAGATAGAACCAAATACAAATGCAGAAGAAATAGTAAAAAAACTGAAGGCGAACGGCCAAAGCCATACTGATATACATATTCAATATCAGAATAATAAACGGTATGTTTTTGACTGGAGGGAACAGGAATTTGCCAATGAGGAAATGTCTATTCCCTGGAAAGACCAAGGAGTTTATCTAATCACTGGTGGTGCAGGAGCATTAGGGCTAGTTTTTGCCAACGAGATTGTTAACAGAGTTAAAAATGCGACTCTGATTCTTGCAGGCAGAACAATGATAAATTCTGATAAACAAGCTCAGATAAAGCAAATCCAGTCATTAGGTGGCAAAATTGAATACAGGCAAGTTGACGTAACTCATAAGGAGTCGATTGACGATCTGGTTCATAGTATTCTGCAGAAATTCGGAAGTCTTGACGGTATTATTCATGCTGCGGGAGTGATACGGGACAACTTTATTATCAAAAAGAATAAAGATGAGTTTCTTAAAGTCTTGGCCCCTAAAGTAAGCGGGTTGGTTTATCTGGACCAGGCCACCAAAGACCTTAAAATGGATTTCTTATTATGTTTTTCTTCTGGTGCGGCGATGGGCAATGCTGGTCAAGCAGACTATTCCACAGCAAATGCTTTTATGGATGCGTACGCTCAGTACCGTAATCATTTGGTGAATCTAAAACAGCGGAAAGGGCGCACTCTATCTATGAATTGGCCACTTTGGAAAGAGGGCGGGATGCACGTCAGTGAGGAAACAGAAAAGCTGACACGAGAAACTATAGGAATGTTTGCAATGGAAACATCAACTGGTATTCAAGCTCTGTACCAGGGGGTTGCTTCAGAAGAAAATCAGGTAATGGTATTGGAAGGAAATCTCAAGTTGTTGAGGGCGGCAGTTTTTGAAAAGCAGTCGAACCTAGTAGATAGTATAGAAGCATCACCCCAGGGAGAAAATAAACCCGTTCAGGCAATTGGAGAGGATCTTCTTAAGGAAAAGGCAACACAATATCTCAAGAAATTGCTCTCTTCCGTTATTAAGCTGCCGACGCATAAAATTGACGAAGATGCTCCGATGGAGAAGTATGGAATAGACTCAATCATGGTTATGCAACTGACCAATGAATTAGAGAAGATATTTGGATCATTGTCTAAAACTCTATTTTTTGAATACCAAAATATTCAAGAATTAACCGGATACTTCCTAGAATCCTATCGTGAACAACTTATCCGGTTACTGGGCATTGAGGAGGACAAGGCACAAATTTCTGTAGTTTCTGAACCCCTTAGTGTGGCGATAGATGCTGAAAATTCGGTTTACAACAAAAGTAGGCAAAAGCGATTTGCCACAGTTCAGGTGGATAATCGCCAGGAAAACACACAAGGGCCTCTGGATATTGCTATTATTGGTGTTTCCGGACGTTATCCTCAGGCGCGAAATCTCAGTAAGTTCTGGGAAAATTTACGGGATGGGAAGAATTGCATTACGGAAATCCCCAAAGATCGCTGGGATTGTAACTTATACTTTGATGAAGATAAGAACAAGACCGGGAAAAGCTACAGTAAATGGGGAGGCTTTCTAGAAGGCGTCGATGAATTTGATCCACTGTTCTTCAATATTTCCCCTAAGGAAGCGGAATATATGGATCCCCAAGCACGTTTGTTTTTACAATGCGCAGTCGAAACTATCGAGGATGCTGGATATACCCGGGAGACAATTGGTGCACATTCGGATCTTGGTTTAGCAGGAAATGTTGGCGTTTACGTAGGTGTAATGTGGACAGATTACGCGCTCTACACGGATTTTACCGGTCATATATCATCATTCGCCAATAGGGTATCCTATTATTGCAACTTTCACGGTCCGAGCCTAGCGCTTGATACAATGTGTTCTTCCTCGCTAACTGCAATCCATTTGGCATGTCAAGGTTTGCAGCGTGGTGATTGTGAAACAGCGATAGCAGGCGGTGTTAATGTATCCGTTCACCCTCAGAAATATCTCATACTTGCGAGAGATAAAGTTGTATCAAGTAAAGATCGCTCTGAGAGCTTTGGCGAGGGAGATGGTTACATTCCCGCCGAAGGTGTAGGAGCCATATTGCTCAAACCTTTATCGAAAGCAATTGCTGACAAAGATAATATTTATGGCGTTATTAAAGCAACTGCAATCAATCATGGAGGAAAAACTAATGGATTTTTTATCCCCAATCCAAATGCCCAAGCCAGTGTTATAGAAAGGTCTCTTAGGCAGGCGGAAATTGATCCAAGAACCATTAGTTATGTTGAAGCTGCCGCGCCGGGTTCTGCTTTGGGAGATTCAATTGAGGTTACAGCTTTGACTAAAGCGTTTCGAAAATTTACCTCTGATCAGCAATTTTGTGCAATTGGATCAGTTAAATCTAATATTGGTCACGCAGAAGCTGCTGCAGGGATGTCTCAACTTACAAAGGTTATTTTACAAATGCGGCACAAGGAACTGGTGCCTTCAATTAACGCGGAGCCACTCAATGCCAATATAAATTTTGATAATACTCCATTTTATCTTCAAAAACAACATCAAAAGTGGAAACGGCCAGTGGTAAAGATTAATGGAGAAGAACGAGAGTTTCCAAGACGCGCTACAGTGAGTTCTTTTGGTGCAGGGGGCTCGAATGGACATTTGATTATAGAAGAATACATGTCCTCCCAAGAAGAAGCTATAGATCAAAAAATTACTACGTCAACTCAAATTGCGGTTTTCTCAGCGAAAAATCAGGGGCGCTTAAAGGCAGTCGTAGAGCAAATGGTTGAGTTTATAGAGGAACAACAGGAATTTTCTTTGTCGGATTTTACATATACGCTACAAATTGGTCGGGAAGCTATGGAATCTAGGTTAGCCTTGATTGTAGGGAATAGAGAGGAACTCATTCAGGGGTTGAA
>CAMKSY010000311.1 GCA_946415545.1 uncultured Pelosinus sp.
TGGCTATTTCACAAGTATCAAAGGCTTTATCAACACTTCCAAACGGAGCCGTTGTAGCTTTTTTACCGGTCGGTGTAAGAGGAGATGCCTGTCCGCCAGTCATTCCATAAATATTGTTATTAAACAATATCACTGTTAAATCAATGTTTCTTCTGGCACCGTGAATAAAGTGATTACCGCCAATGGCCGTACAATCCCCATCACCAGTGATTACAATGACTTTTAATTTAGGATTGGCTAATTTAATACCAGTAGCAAAGGGAATTGCCCTGCCGTGAGCTGTATGTAATGTATCAAAATTCATATAACCAGAAGCTCTAGATGAGCAGCCGATACCAGATACGATTACGGTGTTATCTTGATCAAGTCCTAATTGTTCAACTGCCTTAGCAATGGATTTCATGACAATTCCATTACCGCATCCTGGGCACCATATATGCGGCAGCCGATCCATACGGAAATATTTCTCATAACTTCTCATTTTACCACCTCCGCTGCAAGATCTTCGATTGCTGTACATATTTCTTTAGGAGTAAATATTTCTGTATTATACTTAGGAAGAGAAATTACGATTGCTTGTCCAGCAGCAGCACGTTCAACTTCCAAAACCAGCTGTCCGTAGTTCATTTCCGGTACAAGAATTTTTTTTACTTTTTGCGCTACTTTTTTAACAACCTTATCCGCAAAAGGCCATATCGTCATCAAGCGAATCATGCCAACCTTGATTCCTTGCTTTCTTGCCATTTTCACAGCTGCATAGGCAGTGCGGGCTGTCCCACCGTATGCCAAGACTGCATATTCAGCATCTTCCATAAAAAACTCATCATAATGAGTAATCTCATCTTGAACTCTAGAAATCTTTTGATGCAAGCGTTTAATTGTATCTTCTGTCACCTTAGCACTACCGGTTGGAAAACCTGTTTCATCATGAACAAGTCCAGTAACATGAATATGATGTCCAGTACCGAAATCTGCGGGATTCGGGACTAAATCTTCCATAGGAGTATATGGCTTATAGCCTTCTTCCTTAGTGCAAGTCGGTTTACGACGAGAGTATACTTCTATGTCTTCTGCTTTCGGCAAAACCACCTTCTCCCGCATGTGACCTACTACTTCATCCAGTAAAATAATAACAGGGGTACGGAACCGTTCTGCATAATTTACGGCCATTACTGCCACATCAAAAGATTCCCGAACTGTCCAAGGAGATAGGGCAATCATGGGATGATCTCCATGAGTTCCCCACCGCGCCTGCATTACATCCCCTTGCGCAGGGGAAGTAGGCTGGCCTGTCGATGGACCCAGTCGCTGCACGTTGGCAATGACAATTGGTATTTCAGCCAGACATCCATAACCAATTAATTCTTGTTTGAGAGAAAATCCAGGTCCTGAAGTGGCTGTAAGAGCTTTTCTTCCAGCTAATGCTGCACCTAATACGACTGCGATCCCAGCAATTTCATCTTCCATCTGAATGAAAGTACCGCCAAGGGCAGGAAGTTCTTTTGCCATAATTTCAGCAATTTCTGTAGAAGGGGTAATTGGATAACCGCCAAAAAAATTGACTCCAGCAGCCATTGCGCCTTCGGCACAAGCTTCATTCCCTTGCATTAATCTAACTTGGCTCATTTCTCCACCTTCTTTTCTACATAAATTGCATAATCAGGACATCGTAGTTCACATTGTCCACAATTGATACATGCTTTCTCGTCAATTACATATACTTTCCCCAAGGTATCTAATGCTAGAACTTTCTTGGGGCAAAAAGCTACACATATATTGCAACCTTTGCATCTCTCTTTAAATGCCGTAATTTTAATTTCCATATTTCCCCTTCAATTTGTTCATCTTTTTATTTATAAACGTCATCAATATATTCACAGCCTACTTTTTCCAAGGCTTTATCTACCCATGATTTATCTCTAGGAACCCGATCTTTAATCCCCTGAATGATCGTTTGTTCTTTTGCTAGCTTCGCCATAGCCTTCTTCAAGGTTTCCGGTGCGTCTTTAGGACTAATAATAACAATGCCATCCGCATCTCCTACTACTATATCTCCAGGATGTACAACAACTCCCCCACAGCTAACAGGAACGTTGATTTCCCCGGGGCCATCCTTAAAAGGACCTTTAGGTTGTACTCCTGCTGCATATACAGGCATATCTAACTCTTGCATTTGCGCCGCATCACGAATGGCCCCGTCAATCACTACGCCAGCCAGCCCATTAACAGCAGCCTGAGTCATCATGATTTCACCTGTTATGGCATTTGCGATATCACCTTGCGCATCAACAATGATTACATCACCCGGCTGTGCCAGCTCTAATGCCTTATGAAGCAATAAATTATCAGCCACTCTGGCCTTTACCGTAAACGCTGTACCTAATAACGGCTTATCATTATAGGGTTTGATCCGTGCGTCTACGCAACTAAAGCGATTCATTTCATCCGCAATATTAGCAACTGGTATTCCCCTAAATCCTTCCACCAATTCCTTACTAGGACGATTAATCTTCATAAAAATTCGACATCCAACATTAGACATGTAAATTCCTCCTCATCTCTATCGATCGTATTTTTATACTCTAGGATTCTCCATCGATGACTACATGCAATTTTAGGCTAAACTTATAAGTATCCCAAATGTGATTTAATACTGTCAAAATTCATCATATCAACCTTATTAATTACTACACCCTCTGGACTACGTCTTGCCCCATCACCTTCATGAGCATGATTGGCGATGATGTGCGCAATATCAGTAGAAATACCATTACGCATCGCTATTACGGTCCCTGAAAATGGATGCCGTAAATCTTTACCGGTCTGGGACTTGCCAAACTTACCATCAGGTCCTTTCTCCCACTCAACCAATTTACCAATATCATGTAAAATCGCACCCGCGATAAGTCGGTCATGATCCAGTAGAAAATCCCCATGCCCCTTGTATATAGAATTGTATTCTTCTAATATAGTGAGAGACATACGAGTTACGGCCCTCACATGCTGAAGATAGGAAGTAGGACAATTAGGAAAGGCCAAGGCAAAAGGAATTTTGGTCATGTCCCTTGGTTCCCATTCTCCTTCCGTTAATGCATCTACATAACTTTCAACAACAGCATCACGAAGTTTTAAATCCTTAATCCAATTAATTTCCGGTAACAGTTCTATAATTTTTGCATGCATAGTGAAATACCACCTCCATTACTAACCTGCAGCACCCCTATTGCCATAGGTATGATTTAAATTATATTTATTGATTAACAAGGTACTGGGCATTTACAACATCTGTCTTCGGTAAGGTTTGACCATTACTAATTTTAAGGATATTTTCAATACAACGCTTAGCCATGCTCGCATTTATATCAGCAGTACTTCCGCCCATATGAGGTGTAACTACAATATTCTTTAGTTTAAGCAAGGGATTATTCTCATTAGGAGGTTCATTTTCCAGACAATCGAGTCCTGCACCCAATATTTTCTTATTCCGAAGGGCTTCTTCTAGGTCATCTTCTTTGATGATTGGGCCTCGAGCAGTATTGATTATAATTGCCGTAGGCTTCATGAGTCCGATAGTATCCTTACAAATCAAATATTTCGTCTTATCAGTTAATGGTACATGAACACTTACGATATCAGATGTTTTTAGTAATTGTTTTAGCTCTACATATTGAATCCCAAGCTTTTCTTCTTCCTCTGATGAAAGTCTAAATACATCATAATATTGAACAGTGGCGCCAAAAGCCATTACTTTTTTAGCAACCTGTTTCCCGATACTTCCTAATCCAATCAGTCCAACTGTTTTGCCGTCTATCGTATAGGATGTACTCCCAAGCCCTCCTTGCTGCCATCTTCCCTCAAGAACATTATTGTGCAGACAGATCAGTTTTCGGTAAACGGCGAGCATAAGAAGTACAGCCATCTCAGATACAGATGAGGAATTCATCCCTGGCGTAATGGCAACAGGAATATTGTTCTTTCCTGCAGCTATGATATCTACCTTGTCATATCCTACGCCCCATCTTTGGATTAATTTAAGATTAGGAAGCGAATTAATTACCTCTTCATTTAGGCTAAGTATTCTCAATATAATGTAATTTGCATCGTGCAACTGGTCACATTGGCTTGCTGCAGATATTTCTTTTAACTTAAATCCATTTGGCACCATCTTCGAGATTAACGCTTTAATTTCAGGATCATATTGTCCTGTAAGAGCAATAATTTCCATGTACTCTTACCTCTCATTCATTTATGCAAATTCTAGAACAAACCTAACCATCGCCAGTACGTAACAGCACAGAGAGTATATATCACAACACCAACTAGACAGATGACTCCACCGACTTTAGGAAAATCACCTACAGTCAAATATCCTGTACCAAAGACAAGAATATTTGATAAGGTATTATAAAACATTAAGAACGGAAAACCTCCTATCAGCATACCCGCAGGCAGTGCTATTGCGGCAGCAGGAAGATTAGCGGCAGCTGCCAACGCTACTAGTACCGGCATAAACAATACTGTCAGACCAGTAGTTCCAAAAAAACCAATGCGGGAAAACTGAACAACAAACAGTACCACAGCCACAACTACGAATGCTGATGCCCCAACTAAACCTAAAGAATTGAAAACATTATTCGCAAGCCATTTAGCAGCCCCCGTCTTCATTAGAAATTCCCCGACAGCAAGCGCGCCACCACTCATCATTAAAATGTGGTAAGCT
>CAMKSY010000312.1 GCA_946415545.1 uncultured Pelosinus sp.
CCAGAGATCAACAACATATTTGACGGTTTCCTGGGCATAGTTTAATTCCAATTCTCGGTGATCACAGACATGCTCTAATAGTAAGGTACCATTTTCCACCTCTATAGGTCTAATAATTGGTATACTCCCTAAGCCAACGGCATTCGCCAAATTATCTCGTACGGTTTTCCAACCTTCCTCATTGGAAACTTCCGTTACAACGACATCGTCACCTTGTATGCCATAGGAGAACAAATGCAGCTTTTCACACAGCTCCTGGTTTAAGTAACGGCGGATAAAAGACTGATCCCGATCTTCAGATCGTATAGCCATAATCCTCTCTCTCCCGCCAGGCTGCTGATCCAAATATTCAAACATCTTAAAGCCAACAAAATATGGATTAATCTGCCCTTGATGAGGACGTATCACTAAATGATGGCGTTGTAAAAATTCCAAGTGAAGCCCCTGTGGAAGAGCAAGCTGATTTAAAATTTGATAGTGCCAGTAGCTGGCCCATCCTTCATTCATAATCTTAGTTTCCAATTGGGGGATGAAGTACCTAGTCTCTTCCCGTACGATATGAATTAAATCACGTTCCCATTCAGCCAATTTTCCTTTCTCCGCCAGAAAAGCTAATAAATCATCCTTTAGCCGCTCTGGAACGATTCCCTCTTCGTCCTTAAGGATATGCTTTTTTTCGCCATGGCGGCACGTTTGAAATTTAAGCCCGTGTGCTGCATCCAAAATACGCTCCACCTTATCCGGACCGATGCTGGGGTCTTGTATATATTCTCTGACCCGATTGGCATGAGAATTAAACATTCCCATCTCCAGATTGGCCCGCGTATCTCGTTTAAATAAACGATTATTCTTAAAAAAATCATTATGTCCATATACGTGAGCCATGGTCAAAATATGAATGAGTAAGGTATTATCCCGCATTAAATAAGCAATGCAAGGATCGGAGTTAATCACCATCTCATAAGGTAATCCAACAAGGTTGTATTTATAAAACATTTTTTGTCTTTCATAAGCCTTACCAAAACTCCAGTGGGGATAATGAGAGGGCATACCTACATATGCCTCATAACACAACATATCTTCATAGCTGCATATCTCAAACTGCTGTTCATAACAATCTAATCCTGCATCCCGTACTAACTTTTCAATTTTCTCATTCCAATATTCTAATTCGTCTAGGCTGTAGGCTGCCATTAGCTGTTACCTCCAGATTCCGTATCTAAGATCTTTTTAAATGCCGGCCATATATCTGTTTTATCTCCCATCATAACCATAATAAAATTATCCAAGTGTATTTGTTTTTCATATTCTTTACTAATGGCACTCCCATACATGCTACTAGTTGTTATTTCTCCATACCCGAATAAATTGCTGATCGTACAAAGCTGGTTCACTAAAGCAACAGCTTTCGCATTATCTTCACCCCAGTTATCACCATCTGAGCAGTGAAAGATATAGATATTCCAGATGGCTGGATTGTAACGCTGTTCAATCATTTCTAACGCTTTTTCATACCCACTGCTGATATAGGTTCCTCCAGTCTCGCCTCGATGGAAGAACTCTTGTTCATTCACTTCTTGAGCTGTGGTCGTATGAGCAATAAATGCTACCTCAACATGCTCATACTTCCAGCGCACAAACTGATACAGCAGAAAATAAAAACTGCGTGCTAAATATTTTTTGGTTTGATCCATTGATCCAGAGGTATCCATGATGCAAATCACTACCGCATTGGAATGCCTGCGGGTATCTTCTTTTATGCGGCAATAGCGCAAGTCATTTTCATGAAAAGGTATACGTTCCGGAGATTCCTTTTCCTCACTATCAGTTTTATCCCGCTGCGCCATTTTCTGGCGTTTAATTTTTTCTGCTAGCGTTCTCTTCTTATTTAAATGGGGCGGAATTCCTTTGCGCTGAAAGCTCGATCGCTTAAATTTTCGTTCAGACTCGATTTGCGCAAACTTTTTTCTTTCCATATCCGGTAATTGTAAATCATCAAAAAGATAGCTTGTAAGTTCTTCTATGGTTATTTCGGTCTCGTAGACATCTTCACCAGGATGATTACCTGCTTGCCCCTGTCCTGGCTGCTGCCCCGGCTGACCATTCGCCTTGCCAATAACCTGCCCCTTTGCTTCCTTCCCTTCTCCAGAACCTGTGCCACCGGCATTCTTCCCGTAAATGAATTGATATTCTTTAATTCCTCGGATGGGAATTTTTATTTTTTTATCCTTACTTTGCCCAATAATACTTTCCTCAGCAATAATGTCACCTAGATTTTTTTTTATGCTTTCCTCTACCAGTTGACGATGTCTTTTGCGATCCCATGCGGAACGATCTGAGCTACCTGTATTTCCATCCTTAAAAATAGCCACTTCCTGTCATCTCCCTCCTACCAATCCCCTTAATCCTTCCAAAGATTATTGGCCGCATATTTTAAGATGACATTACAACAATGATCACAATAACCATTCGCCTTTAATTCCTCACCCATAACATTATATTTAGTATCTTGTTCTTTATCCCGTACTCTTTCCTTTGTAATAATACGTGAAATTTCTTTAACGGCTGCCGTTAGCTTCTTTTCAATAGCTTCTTTTAAGGGTTCATAACATTGGTAATCAATTTTGCCGCCATTACGCAGGACGGAAAACATATAGGCAGTCACGTCCTGACGAAATCCAGGTGCCGCAGTACTATATATTCCAACTTGCTCTTCGATTGACTGAAGAAATTTAAGATCGGGTTCCAGCTCTTCACCTGTATTTTTATCTTTTATCTTAGTTGAATTAGCAAAAGCCTCTGCGTGATCGAGATAGTTATTAAATAAACTTTCTGCCTGTTCACTATACCCATGTATAAAGGCTCGCGTAATTTCTTTCTCCAGAATCTTATGATACTCTTTTTTAATGGTATCTTGTAAAAAAACTAAATACCGTTTTTTATCATCTTCAGCAATGGCCAATTCTTTAACTGCTTTCGTTAACGTATCTAAAATACTAATTGGATTAATACAATTATTTTCTGATTCCGATAAGGCAACATCTACAGCCTTCATAATAAAGCGAGTAGAGATTCCTGTCATACCTTCTCGCTGCGCTTCATCCCGGAGTTCAAATATATCAATTTTCTTGGTAGAACCTTTTTCCACGATTTCTTCGCCATTATATAATTTTAATTTTGTTAATGGGTCTACTTTGGCTGACGGACTCAAGCGAGTTAAGATGGCAAACATCGATGCCATTTCAATCGTATGAGGTGCAATATGAGCATCAAAACTGCTGCTTCTTAAAATTTTCTGATAGATCTTTACTTCTTCATCTAACTCCAGGCAATAAGGAACTTCTACTTTAACAATTCTGTCTAAAATTGCTTCATTCGTATGATCGGATTTGAATTTATTCCACTCTGCTTCATTCGAGTGCGCTAAAATCATTCCATCAAAATAAATCATAGAGCCTTTACCTGGCGACGGTATTGACTTTTCTTGCGTCGCAGTAATCATCGTATGCAAATATTCCACATCATTCTTAAAGACTTCAATAAATTCAACCAATCCCCGATTACCTACGTTAAAAGCTCCGTTTAATGACAATACCCTCGGATCATCTTCAGGATATAAATCCATTTTAGAAATATCTACAGATCCAATTAAGACTGACGTATCTTGATTATTTGGATCAACTGGAGGTACTGTACCTATCCCCTTACGAGAACGAATAGAAAATTCTGCAGTTTCTACAGGAAAGCGTTCAAACTCACCATGATACTCATTTTTTAGCCGATAACGGCAGACAGGGCAAAGATCACCTTCAATTTTTACACCCAAAAGCTCTTCAAATTTGGGACGAAGGTGTTTCGGAATCAAGTGAAGCGGCTCTTCCCGCATGGGACAATCTTTTATGATATAAATAGAATGGCTCATTTCCAACATTCGTTTCAAGGCTTCCATTATAGAAGACTTGCCCGCGCCGACAGGACCAACAAAATAAAGAACCTGTCTAGATTCTTCTCCTTTCATCGCTGCAGAATGAAAATAACGCATAATTTTCATAAGTGTCTTATCAATGCCATAAAAATCATTTTTAAAATAGGTGTAGCGCTTTAATAAATCATTACCATAAATTCGTTTTAAGCGAGGATATTCTTCCGTTTTTACGGTTTCAACGCCAGCAGCAATCAGCAAATCATACATGCGCTGATGCGCCAGCATGACAACCTTAGGGTCTTTTTTAATGATTTCCAGATAATCAAGAAGTACACCATCAAACTGTCGATGTGCCTTTGCTTCCCGGTCTTGTTGTATAAGACTTGCAAAGTCGATACTTTTCATACAATTGCCCCTCCCTTAATTTACATGCGTACTCTCAGAGAAAACCATCTATAGCCGTAAGCTAACAAATCGATATCAAGTGTTGCTAAGTAACAGGTTGAAGCTTAGATAGGTACTCATCCTTTGTCGTCCTAAATGGCATTTTCCGAAAGACTACCTGGCAGTAATAAAAGATATTATTTTTTGGAGGCTTTCGAGTAGAAAAAATCTATATTATAGATATGCAAATCCTTGCAAACATTATTACTATAGAATTTTTTAGCAAAAGAGTCTTTAACCTCTTACCCACTGTTTTTTTCTTGAATGCTCCTTTTAAACTATGAAACTTGACAGTGGAATTGGTCTATAGTACTATTAG
>CAMKSY010000313.1 GCA_946415545.1 uncultured Pelosinus sp.
ATTGGTAGAAGTGCGGGCTGGAGATAAGGCAACCTTAAATCAGTTAATTGAAGATGTAAAAGCACGCTTAGCACATCTTCCTACTGTATTGCCAATTACTTTTACGGATGTTAAAGCAGAGTATGAAGTTTTATGGCATATTCGTAAAGGGATTTTCCCTGCGGTTGGCGGCATGCGGAGACCTGGCACCTCTGTTATTATTGAGGATGTGGCTTTTCCGAAAGAAAGAATGGCTGAAGCCGTGCTGGAACTGCGTAACATTATGAATAAATATAACTATGATGACGGTATCATTTATGGACATGCTTTAGATGGCAATGTACATTTTGTTGTAACACAAACCTTTAAGAATCAAGAAGAGATTGAGCGCTATCAATCCTTAATCAAAGATGTTTGCGACATGGTAGTCAATGAGTATGGCGGATCCCTAAAGGCAGAACATGGTACAGGCCGCAATATGGCACCATTTGTGGAAATGGAATGGGGTAAAACAGCTTATAATTATATGCGCAAATTGAAAAAGGTATTTGATGCCGAACACACCTTAAATCCAGATGTTATTATTACTGATAACCAATTGCTTTATATTCAGAATCTGAAGCCCATGGCTCAGGCTCATGAGATTATTGATAAATGTATTGAATGTGGCTTTTGCGAAATTAATTGTCCGTCTAAGAATCTTACGGCTACGCCTAGACAACGTATTGTGGTGCAGCGGGAAATTGCCAGATTGCGCCAAACTGGCGAAGATCAAGAACGTCTGCGCCGTTTAGAGCAGGATTATGCTTATTTTGGTGATGAGACTTGTGCTACAGATGGTTTGTGCTCCACTACCTGCCCTGTAGGTATTAATACAGGAGAGCACACGAAGCATTATCGGGCCCAATTAATGGGAGATAACGGAAAATCCATTGGACGTTTTATTACGAAAAACTTTGCGGGTGTAACAACTATGGCACGCCTGGGACTATCTAGTGCCAAAATAGCACATTCCGTACTGGGGACTTCTTTGATGGGCGGTATTGCCGGCGGACTTCATTCTATTAGTGGTCACAAAGTGCCCTTATGGAATCCCTGGATGGCAGGACCTGGCCAGACTCCTGATCCTTCACGCTCGAAGAAGGGTGTGGATGGTCGTAAAGTGGTGTATTTTCCAAGTTGTGTGAGTCGTACTATGGGCGGTGCCGCTCCTGGTGATCGGGATAAACGTCAACTTACTCAAGTAATGATTCAATTGATGGAAAAAGCCGGTTATGAAGTCATTTTCCCTCGTGAGATGGATAAATTGTGCTGCGGTATGCCTTTTGAAAGTAAAGGATTATTTGAATCAGCTGATAAGATGAGCAGTGAATTGGAAAAAGAATTATTAGTTGTTAGCAATAATGGGGAATATCCGATTGTTTGTGATACAAGTCCTTGTATTTATCGTATGCGAAAGGTAATGGATAAGAAGCTGAAAATGTACGAACCTGTAGAATTTATTCACGATTATCTGTTCGATTTGCTCGAGTTCAAGCAACAGCCAGAAACCATTGCTGTACACGTGACATGTAGTTCGACTAAATTAGGTCTCAAAGAGAAGTTTAAGAAATTAGCAGAAGCTTGTGCGACGAAGGTGGTCATGCCAGAGCGTGTTAGATGCTGCGGATTTGCTGGTGATAAAGGCTTTGAGGTACCAGAATTGAATGAATCTGCTCTAGCTGAGCTCAAAGACAGCTTACCTGCAGATTGTACTTCTGGCTATTCCAATAGCCGTACCTGCGAAATGGGCTTAGCCCATCGCAGTGGTCTTAGCTATCAATCCATGGTATTCTTGGTTGATCGTTGTACAGTAGCAAAATAACAAGTACGTCAGTACTATAAATGAAGTTTTAAAAGACTATGCTTCCTATTAAAAAATAGGGAGCATAGCTTTTTTTACAATATCAGCAGAACAGGTGCTTTGATGGAAGAGAGCGGCTGAAAATATTTTTGTCTTAGAAAGAGTAATTTTTTACAGAGAGAGGAACCGTTAGGGAGCATCGTGAATATATTGTTGAATATATGAGAAATGTAGAAGATATTGGAGTCTGATATAATGGATGACATGGAACAAGGGTATTCTCGGTTACTAAAGAAAAAGCAGAAAAAAGCGATCCATTTATCTAAGCAAATTGCTTTCGTGCAATATACTTTAGTTATAGTGATTACTTTTTCCATCCTGTTAAGCCTAGTGTGGTTAGGGTGGCAGTATGAAGGTACTAGCGTGACAGTTGCTAGTTCATCTGGTCATCAAGTAATTACTCCCCATCAGCCTACGGCTGAACCTAATTATTTAAAGGCATTCCCAATGGTCGATGGAACGGCAGTAGCTTCCTCAACCTTGAAAGGAGCACTGCCAGCTTGCCGAATTGTCATTAATTTACCTAGTCGCACTCTTGATTTTTATAGTGAAAATCAGTTGGTAAAAACGTATCCTGTAGCGATTGGCAAACCTGCTACACCGACACCCATTGGCAGTTTTACGATTCAATATAAGGAAATAAATCCTTGTTGGTATCCTCCTAAAAGCAAGAAAGTTGTGCCTTCTGGTCCTGATAATCCTTTGGGATATCGTTGGATGGAGTTTGCCCCTTTATACGGTATTCATGGCACCAATGAACCGTGGGCAATCGGAGGATGGGTTTCAAACGGTTGTGTCCGCATGGCTGAACCGGATGTAGAAGAATTATATGAAGCTGTTCCTTATGGAACTGGCGTATACATACAGTATGATCTGGTGAGAATAGAAAAAAATTCCGTAGGGCAAGTTTCTATAGGAGTCTATCCTGATATATACGGTTTAAAGAAGCAACCCCTCACAGTTCCTGAGATCGAGCATAAACTGCTTGAAGCTGGTATACCTAAATTTGCCGACCCTAGTGTCCTGCGAGGTATATTAGATCAGCATAACGGGAAGCAAAATCCTTTGTTTCAAGTTCATAATTTCAGGGTGAATGGATTGCTTCTGTCAGAGCCGATTATTTCTAGTGAAGGACAGAGTTTTGTTCCAATTTGGCCAGTCGCGAATTATTTTCACTCGGATGTAGTATGGGATGAACAGCAGCAGTTGGTATACAGTCAGCAGCAGGTTGTGCCTGGCGTTGTAAGAGGCCAGATTCTCTATGTAACCCAACAAGCAGTTCAGTCTTTGTTTGGTGGTATGTGGCTCTGGAAAGAGGCTGATAATTGCTGGGAGCTATCGGCTTATGCCATTGGAAAAGGCGGTTTTTTCCATATTCTTCGCATCTTTGCGTTTTAATGTTTTATTTTTTAGGACATGCTTATAGTAAGAGCAGATGATCTAGAAGGACGGGAGTATACGTATGGTTGATAAACGACTTATGAATCAGCTAAAACAGCATCGACGGCAGTTCTCTGTATTGGTGGGGCTAGGACTGGGTGGTGGGGTGCTCGCTGTATTGCAGGCTGATTTCATGGCTAAGATTATAAATGGTGTTTTTTTAGCCCGATTGGATTGGGCAGGAGTCAGCCAGTGGATGGCTGCTTTATTTGTTGTAATGACTTTTCGCAGTATATTTGTTTGGTTCATTGAAGTGACGGCCCATTCTTTGGCTTCTTATATAAAAAAGTCTATGCGCCAAAGGATCTTAACTTCGCTTTTTGCTTTAGGACCCATGTATATCAAGAGACAGCAAACAGGAGAATTAATTAATGTGCTGGTGGAGGGTGTAGAAAATCTGGAACCTTATTTTGCTAAATTTCTGCCCCAATTATTTACGGCGGTTACGGTTCCTCTCGTTGTGTTGTTTGTGGCATTTCCTCTTGATAGTACTACTGGTGTTATTTTATTGTTGACTGCACCGCTGATTCCTGTATTCATGATATTGATAGGTCGTACAGCAGAGCAAGTTAATAAGCGTCAATGGGAAACATTATCCCGTCTAAGTGCTCATTTTCTGGATGTGCTGCAGGGCCTGACCGTGCTGAAAATTTTTGGACGCAGTATTGAACAAATACAGGTTATTCATCGTATGAGTTCAGAGTTTCGCGATAAAACGCTTGGTGTGTTAAGGATAGCATTCTTATCTGCTTTGGTATTAGAATTAGTCGCAACGATTAGCACGGCCTTAGTGGCTGTAACCATAGGGCTGAAGCTATTGTATTATAAGATGGAGTTCAGCCAGGCATTCTTCTTATTATTATTGGCTCCTGAATTTTATCTGCCTTTGCGCCAATTAGGGACTCATTTTCATGCAGGAATGGCTGGAAGTGCAGCAGCAGAACGTATCTTTGGAATTTTATCCTTGCCTAGACGGGATGCAAAGGGAGGAACTATCTCTCTGCCCCGGCAGCACCAGGTGAGTATTGCGTTTGATAATGTACATTATGCTTATGACAATGGAGAACGTGTGGCATTAAATGGCGTGTCTTTTTCAATAAAGTCAAGAGAGACCGTAGCTTTAGTCGGAGCCAGTGGTTCTGGAAAAAGTACAATCGCCAGTTTATTATTAACATTTATGCACCCTGATAAGGGAAATATCACAGTCAATGGTATGAATTTGACGGATATAAAAATAGAAGATTGGTTATCTCAGGTAGCTTTTGTTCCTCAGTCCCCTCATTTATTTTATAAATCAGTGGCAGATAACATTCGATTCGGGCAAGAAAATGCCAGCTTGGAGATGATTATAG
>CAMKSY010000314.1 GCA_946415545.1 uncultured Pelosinus sp.
CTTAATATATTTTCACATCCCCTTTCTTGAAACAATATCCCTGTCCCCATGTTTTTTCTATATCTAATTTGCTAGCAAACGCTTTAGCCCAGTTGTCGGCCTCAAGTAAGTCATCTAAATTATAATGTAACTTAGATTTATGAGCATTCATCGTTTGTTCAATTAGATCTGGAATTTTCAGGAATGTTATATTCCCTACTAGAAAACGTTCTATGGCTACTTCATTTGCAGCATTAAGAACAGCGGGCATTGTTCCACCCACTTCTATTGCAAAATATGCAAGTTTTAAACAACGAAAAGTTTCTAAGTCCGGCTTTTCAAAAGTTAAGAAATTTTGTAATGCAAAATCTATCTTTTTACAGGGACTCTTTAAACGTTGTGGGTATGTTAGTGCATATTGAATAGGCAGACGCATATCCGGCTCACTAAGCTGTGCAATAATAGAGTTATCCTCAAATTCCACTGCAGAATGAATAATGCTCTGTGGGTGAATTATCACCTCAATTTGGCTAACATCAACATTAAATAGCCATTTCGCCTCAATCATTTCAAGACCTTTATTCATTAAAGTAGCAGAATCTATCGTATTTTTCTTACCCATACTCCACACCGGATGATTGAGCGCTTCAGCCACTGTCACTTTCTCAAGCCCCTGTTTCGTTCTACCACGGAATGGACCACCTGATGCAGTAAGTAAAATGCGGTTGATTTTATTTTCAGCACTTCCTTGCAAGCATTGATAGATGGCTGAGTGTTCACTATCAACTGGGTAAATTTGTACGCCATAATCCTTCGCAAGCTGCATAATGATCCCACCTGCCGCAATGAGCGATTCTTTATTAGCAAGTGCAATATTTTTACCTGCCCGAATTGCCTCAAAGGTTAGCTTGATACCGATATTACCACTAACAGCTGTAAGAACGGTATCAACGCAATCAAAAGTAGCTGCCTTTACAAGACCTTCTAGTCCCGTAACAATTTCTAAATTCGGATTATTTAATTTGCCCCTTAGTTCATTCCCTTTTTCAGTACTCATGACACAGACAAGCTGCGGAGAAAATTCTATAATTTGTTTTTCAAGCAATTCAATGTTTTGATTTGTGGTAAGTACACAAACATTTATGTTGTGCAGATTTCTTACAACATCTAGCGTTTGCGTTCCTATTGAACCTGTTGAGCCTAGTATTGCTATATTTTTAGCCATCGGATACTCCCCTCTACGATTCAATAACTATTACTGTCGTTTCTAATCTGTTTCTGATAAGAAACTCATCATCATATATTCCCTAAAGTTACGACTAGATTTAATATCTTTTCGTTTTTTAAGTATAGTAGAACTAGCACACATAAATCTTCCTAAATATCACTTTTCAATTATGTTATGATGAATGCATTTCATTTTTGGTAACATATTTTTTATTTGGTTAAACAGTAAAAAGCACAGTGCGACTCCACAATGGATAGCCTGTGCTTCTATGACTTTTGATATTCACTGAAAACCATTGTCTATTCCTACCTATCAAGAACAAATACTCTCACCCCATGGGTACGCCCTAGCTCATATAGTTCTATATTTTGTAATGCTATGTAAAAAGAAAAGACAGCCCTGTTCCACTAATGGATGGACTGCGTGTTAATCCCCAGTATCATATTTTCTTTTCGATCAACTCTCAGAAAATAAAGGCAAAGGCTGGGGCTACTACTTTATAATTGAACATACCTTCTTCTCCCCTGGTCGCTTTGAACGTGAGGCTAATGAGTTTGCATGGCAGCTGTTGTTTGATGGGGAAGCTTGCAGGGTTGAATATGACAATGATCTTGGGAGGTATGCTCATTCACCAAAATTCACTTGTGTAATGCTGCTTTGTTTTGAATATCATTAATGCGACTTTCGAGTAGCTCTTCTAATATATTAAGGGAATTGGGAGAAAGACAAATAAATCTTATGCGATGGTCTGGGAAAAATTTATTATTATATATATTTACTTTATCCGGATATAATACCCATACTTCTGAAACAGGACGAATATCCGACTGATTATTACCATAAAGATGTGATGACAGCGACTCTAGACTATAGCAGATAAGCTGATTCATCTCTTTTGTTCGTTGGTGAGTCCTTAATTTCTCCGCATCCCAGAAATTAGAAGGCTTTCTGTATTTTACATCCATTAATAAAGAGCCTGAGTAAATACGATCTATATAAATATCTAATTTTATATCTGGCCTATTATGACTACCACCTATATACATTGGATTACTATCATGGTCTGTTTCATCTATCATATAGGGTATCTTGGAATCGTATGAAACTCGAACCATAATATTTTCTTTAAGAAACTCAGCATATGTTCCTGAAGAAATTGCTGGTACCAGTACAGTTTCAAGATCTGATCCAATATCACTTAACCATCCTCCACATAGATTGAAACCTAAATCATTCAAGGTTTTGCAAATTTGTATATAACACCAAATTTCATACAATTTATATGTGCATTTCCACTGATATGCATATGTTTTGTCTAATGATACAGTAATATCTTGTCTTTTAATTTGTTGATATAAGTTATAAAGGATTCTGTAGCGAGAATCCATAAAAAGTACCGCTGGAACATTTCCTGAGCGCAATGGCGAAATACTTGAATACCACGGTGCGTTCTCTATCATTCTAAGGGCAACACTCATCTTTTTTGCTTTTCGATAAAATACATCCATATCCATAATTGTTCTCTTTTTTCTTTCTCTTTGATTGCTTGAAGACATCCCATAGCATTCTAACTCATTTATTTCTTTCTGCATCTCATTACGATATTGCTCCAATGCCCTTAAGAAATCTTCAAGTAATCTTGTAATAAAAAAAACAATTTGCTTAATCCATCGATTCTCCTGTAGATCATAATCTAGTGATTTTACTGGACTCATAATGATTTCACTCTTCCCTGGTCTTGTTAGCTTGTGTCGTAAGCTTATATCATCTATTACCGCGCCACTTGCTATCGGTTTTTCTTGATATTTTTTCCTAAGTCTAAAATTGATCTTTGTCATTAGGTCAGTTAAGGCGGAAATTACCTTAGAGAAATTTTGATTAATTATTAAAAATGCAAAAAGATTATATGGTGGCAATGGAACTTCGACTCCAAATGCCTTATTAAAACCCAAATTGCGAAAAACCAAATCCATGGCGAGACCTGGAAGAACACTCTCTAACTCATCACGCATTACCTCCCAGGCAGTCTGAGAAATATGCATTGGTTTTACGTTTACAATTGCATAATAGAATTCCTCTTTTACTTCCACTATTAGTTGATAATATCCAGGTATTAAAGGATAATCATTAACATTAAATAGCACAATCGGTGCACTAGTAGGACTTATAAAAGGTTGTCCATCCTCTTCCTCTACAACCTTGCTCACTATTTCGTCAAGTCCTTCAATGTACAACTTTGCTTGTACATCATCACATTCAAAATGTACTTCAAGAGACAGGTTTTCTAATATTTCAATAGATGGAGAGACTTGATAGAGGTCTTCTTCAGATTTATAGAATAATCTTACTTCCTTGGCTAATCCATTATTACCTATAATAAAACTAATTTTAAAAGGTAGATCCTTACATTGTATAGCCATACATTTTCAACTCTTTCGCTTTATATCGAATTATTTTTTTAGTTTCAGCAAAATCTGATATACAAGCATACTCTTTAAGTACTTCCATCAATCTGCTCTCTGCAACTTCAGCAGTATCGCTTTTATATTTACCTAAAATATCTTTTAACTGATCTTCAGAACCACGTACTTTAGTTAAAATTCTTTGTACAACTTGTTTGTCAAATGCTTCACTTCTTGAAAGGTATTTGGGAGATGAAAGATTTTTTAAATACATATCAATTTGGTTTAAAATTCTAAAGCCAACACCCATATTTCGATTAACTTGTTGTAAAGTTATGTGTAATTCTTGTAATAGTTGTAACTCTTTATCATTTAGTAATATTGAAGATTCTTTTCCCTTAAAATCAAGATATTGATTAAATGACATTGTAGGTACGTCCTTTTTGTCTTCTTCCTTTTTTAATGCTTTCAGTTCCTTTAGCTCTGAAAACGATTTTACTGACAGGGAGATTACGTTAGCTCGATCAAGTACTTTGTCAGAAAAATGATAAGTAGATTCATCAACATTAACAGTCCCAACAAACATTACATTTTCACCTATCTTAATAGATGGTGGGTATTGACCGTCATTATGCCCGCCATTGTACAATCTCATTTCCAACTCTTCATTATATAATTGTAGGTATCGTCTATTTGCATCCATTTCCAATAATGATAAAAATTGAGAAAAATAATGTTCGACACGTGCAAGATTCATTTCGTCAAAACATACAATAAAAAGTTGATCTCTTTCCCTTGAGGCCTTAATTAAAGTATTAACCAGTCCTGAATCTCCTGGACGGTATACCATATGTAACAAATCAACATACCCAATTAGATCTGCATCATCAGTCCAAGCAGATCTTACTGGAATAATAGAAGCCCTCTCTTCTGGCATCATTAACGCCTTTCTATAAAACTCCACCAAACGAGACTTACCTGTTCCACTCATTCCCGCAAGAATAACAAGATTAGATACTTTCATAGCAATATGAAAGTTGACTAAATCTTGTTCAGAGTAAATA
>CAMKSY010000315.1 GCA_946415545.1 uncultured Pelosinus sp.
ACAAAGGATAGTCTAAAACCTGATTATGAATACCAAGTTCACAAAATAAGGGATTATAATCAAGATTTGCCTTGATTATAATCCCTTACTTATTTGCATCAGAGACTTAAAGCCTACTTCATTTATCCTTTTGGTCTAACGAAATTCCTGAATTACTTTGTTTCTATATTCCTTAACTTCTTGAGTTAAATTATAGTTATTATTTTTCACAAGTACTGTATACTCTGCCATAATCTTAGAGAAGCTGCCGCTGCCATTCCAAGTAGAATTTGAATATATTTCTTTAGCTGCTGGAGCCATCTGATTATCCTCATATTGAAATAACGGTGTATTATTCGTTCCATACAGGGCAAAAATAAGGTAATTCTTGAGTAAATTCTTTACATCAGCAGCTTTCGGAGAATTTTGATACTCTTGTACAAAGTTTTCCTGACTTATTCCGCGTTTAATGATTTCTCCCCAGCCAATCATAAGTCCGGCATCTTTAACAGGAGTGATATCCGACTCAACAGCCATGATGTTGATATAAGCAGCAATATCTGGCGTTACATTTGAGCGATACTGCTTATATAGGGAATAATCAATAACAGGAAAATAGAAACCTTCCGCTGTTTCTACTTTAAAACCATTACTTTTTGTCTCCAACAATAATCTTTTTATATCCTGATCTTGTATCCCATGTAAAGAACTGTCTGTAAGATCTCCTTTAAAATCTTTTACTAGTTTCTGTTGTATTGCATCATCCTCGTAAGTGCCTTTCATTTTAATCAATACAGCTTGCTGCTTATTTTCAAGGGCATTAAGCATCATTGATGCACTTTTCGGTGTAACAGTGGCTATCTTTTTATTAACAAATTCAAATATGTCTTTTACTTCACTAGTATCGTTTTGCAGTAATGCATTAAATCCATCCATAATAACCTTATCTTCTTTAGCACGGCTCTCCTCTATTGTTGGATTACTGTTTCCCTTTTGCTTCTCAGATCCAATACAGCCGCTTAGCACCGTCAACAGCACCAGCATGAGCATACTAGAAATAGTTTTTATATAAAAAGAGTTTTTCAATCGTACCACCTCTGCCTTTCAACTTATTAACATAAATTTTAACGTCTGCCTGCCAAGAAAGCAACTGCCATATATATTCAAATTTTATATGGCAACTATCAGCAGATCGCCCTTCATTTCATATTCATTCATTTTATAGAGAGCTTACTTTTTAGTAAGCAGCCTACCAAAAAGTGCGTTCTTGCCATTTGCGTTAAATTGCTATAGACTGAACCAAAATGCTGGTCGCCTGACTTTAAGAAAAAAGGCGATACAAGAAGGAGGAACTAATGAAAGTTATCGCTATTAATGGGAGTCCAAACAGTAAGGGTAATACATATCATTCATTAGAACAAGTAGGGAAAGCATTACTAGCTGAGGGAATTGAGTTTGAAATCATCCACATTGGCAATAAAATCATCAGAGGCTGCTTAGCCTGTGGAGGCTGTTCTAAGAACATGAACGAGCGTTGTGTCATTCCAAATGATGAAGTCAATGACTCTATTCAAAAAATCAAAGAAGCAGATGGTATTTTACTGGGATCTCCTGTACATTTTTCAGGTATTGCCGGTACTATGAAATCCTTTTTGGATCGTGTTTTTTATGTAACAAGCGTAAATGGAGGGCTACTCCGCCATAAAGTCGGTGCAACCATCGCCGCAGTCCGCCGTTCCGGCGGAGTAGCAACTTTTGATGCCTTAAATCATTATATTAACTATGCTGAAATGATTATGCCAGCCTCTAATTATTGGAATGTAATCCATGGCACAGCACCCGGAGAAGTTAAAGAGGATCATGAAGGTCAGCAAATTCTTAGAGTTCTAGGCAAGAATATGGCTTGGCTTATGAAAACACTCGCCGCTGGGAAAACCCAAATACCATCTCTTCCTAGAGAAGAAAAGGTAATTACAAATTTTATAAGATAAAGCCGGATATATGCACAATTTTCACTATAAATATAAATCTTAACCGATAAAAATAAGCAGAAAAACATATGCACATTTTTCTGCTTATTTTTTATGTTCAAACAAAGCAGTTTGCTCTGCGAATCATTTATGTACATTATAGAGTTTTTTCACCGGGCTGCCAATCAATTGGGCATAATCCACCAGTTTGAAAAGCTTTTAACACTCGCAATATTTCATCCACACTGCGTCCTACATTTAAATCGCTAACAATTTGATAACGAATTATACCTTCGGGATCAATAATAAACAACCCCCGCAAAGAAACGCCTTTTTCTTCGATTAACACATCATAATCTCTGGATACCTGTTTAGTAATATCAGAGGCAAGTGGATAGCTAAGTTCGCCTAATCCGCCATCTTCTTTTGAAGCTCTGATCCAAGCACGATGTGAATATACACTGTCAGTACTAACACCAAGGATTTCTGCATTAATCTTTTTGAATTCATCTATCTTAGAATTATATCCTTTAATTTCTGTTGGGCAAACAAATGTAAAATCTAAGGGATAAAAGAAAAGAACCAGCCATTTTCCTTGATAATCATCGAGCCTAATAACATGTTCTAATGTTTCTATATCCTCTGTAGTAGACATGGTAAAATACGGGGCTTTTTGACCGACTTTAACTGACATGTAATCACTCCTCCATTATAAATAATTATTGTTATTAAATAAATATTAT
The DNA here is from genome assembly GCA_946415545.1 of uncultured Pelosinus sp. Lineage (GTDB taxonomy): Bacteria > Bacillota > Negativicutes > DSM-13327 > DSM-13327 > Pelosinus. Next base: position 2,693 of record CAMKSY010000315.1, read on the forward strand.
TATTTTTTCTACATTTTGTCAATCATTTTTGTAAAGTTTAACTTTTTATTAACTTTATTTTTTAGAGGATTTTTGAAAATTAGTAATCTATAAGAATCATCCAATACAAAGCGTAGACTGCTGGTGAGGAATTATCTACCAGCAGTCTACGCTTTTGCTCCTTATACTTTTTTATTAAAATGAATCATCAAATCAATAATTTCCGGACAATTACCAATTCGTATAGGTGGTCCCCATGTACCAAAACCACAAGAGACAATAACCTGATAACGATCCTTTTTTAAATAGCCCCAGTCCATTTCAAACATTCGCTTGGTTATATATTGGTTAGGAAAAAACTGTCCATGATGGGTATGCCCAGATAACTGAAGATCGACACCATTTAGCTGTCCTTCTGTCAATTTGAAAGGTTGATGATCAAGTAAAATAATTGGCATTTTTATATCAATACCTTGCATTATCACAGACAAATCCAGCCGCTGCTGCCCAGTTACTTTAACTGATGTAGGATCGTCACGTCCAACGATATAAAACTGATTATTCACTAACTGGTATTCATCACGCAATACGTTAACTCCCGATTGTCTTAATTGCTCTATCGCAATCTGACTATCACTTCCGAGGTATTCATGATTTCCAAGTACTGCAAATACACCATATTGGCATTTTAATTTTTTTAAGTCTTTTGACATGTTCTTTTTGATGAAACGCTGTACATCTTCATCAATGGTATCTCCTACCAGAAATATAATATCCGGATTCAGCTCATTGATTTTACTGACCATTTTTTCTAGGCGAGCAGTATCAACGATTGTACCAAGATGCACATCCGACACCATAACCGCATGGAGATTTGATAAATTACTTACATCTTTTGGGATCACTACATCATAACGCTGAACGCGAGGATTACGAGCATTCCATCTCCCATAAGCCAAAAGCAGTCCGACTACCGTCATCACAATCAAGCCTAAAAATGGTCCATGGATGATCGGCCTATGAAACAATACATCACTTAGAAAAATCCCAAAGTCGATCATGATCCAAAATAGAAAAAAGTAATATGCTGCTGCAAGCCAGTAATCCCCGATAATAATAACGATATCATTCACAAAGCCTGGAAATTTTCTTCTCCCGATTCTTCCCACCAATTTAGAAATTGCTAAGAAAGCATATCCGCTCCAATAAAACACCGCATAAGGCTCTATTATGCTGCGGAAAGATTGAAAAAAGCGTAAACCAATATAATAATTACCTGCAGCATAAACCAAGAACAATATACTTAATATCAGAATAAAAGAATTCATTTATGACTCCTATTCCTTTCTGTCCATCGAAAATAAGTTTACAAATAGAAGCACGCAATTAATTGTCAAGTTCAATATCATTTAGAATTCTTAGGATAACAACTTATTAGCTTTTTTATTCAAATTTAGCAAATCGAGATTTCTTTGCTTCATTTATTCCCATAAGCTCATCCACGCTGTATTTTCCTGGCCCAACAAAAAATGCTGCAAAAAAGCTTCCTGCATTTTCAAAGGATTGAGAAGCCTTCATTAATCCCTTGTCACTTAACATCTGAGTAGAAAAAGCAACAAGCATATTAATCGCTAACAGTACTGACATGGGACGATATAAGAATCCGATGGCAAAAAACAATCCTCCAAAAAATTCTGCAAAGGCAGCCATAAATCCCCAAAATGCTGGAGCAAAGCCCATGCCAAATATCTCCATGGTTTTTCCCAAAGCAGCCCACTTTTCGACTCCACCAGCAATTTTAGGATATCCATGCCACATAAACATTCCACCTAGCACTAAACGAAATACTAACAATCCAAGATCAATATTAGAAACGCTCCATTGGTTAAGCCAAATCAAAAGTTTTTTCATATCCATCATCTCCTCTTTTTCTATGTTATTTTCATCTAAAGCATTAAAT
>CAMKSY010000316.1 GCA_946415545.1 uncultured Pelosinus sp.
GTTTGCAAACAGAAGCGTTATTTCTTAGATTCTCAACTAATGATACAATTTCGCTTGTTTGCTCTAAATTATCCCATAGTTTTTCATTGTCACGATTTATTATAAAAGATGAATAATTATCGATTATTCCACACAACTCTGAATAATCAACTAGTAGGTGATCATTGTGTTGATGGATAAATAACTTAAATTTTTTATCAAAGTAAAGTAATTTCTCAAAAAAATCATCTATATCCTTCACTTGCCTCACTCCTATGTTTAAGGATTAAAGTTCAATATATGCCAAACCTTTTCATACTATTTCATCACTTCCTTGGTTATGTAAATTATTAAAAATCTCTACGGAGCGAAGAATCTTGTAAAATAATTTATTTATCTACAAGATACGATCGTTATCTCGTTTCTTTACGCACCTTTTCTTTTCATACCAATGCTTTCAGAAGATTTTCTACGGTAGAATATCTAACACCTAAATAGGCAACTTAGTAAACCACTATGAACAAAATGTTCAAAATGAATGATTTACTCATATTATTTTTATTTCACAATACTTTCATTATATTGACCCTGCCAACTGAACAATCTATGATAATCCCTGTTAATGATTATCATTTTCATTTAAAGTAACGGAAAAGGAAGGTTAGAAGAATGCTAAGTGAGTGGGCTATCGCTAATCCTGTTATTAGCAATAATGATGGTGTTAACTGGATGCAATGCTCCTCAAAATCATACAGACACAGAGAAAAAGGAACAAACTACTGGAGAAGCAAAAGAATCTAAAAGTAAAACAATTAAACATGAAATGGGAGAAACCGTACTTAAAAATACCCCTAAAAAGATTGTTACCTTAGAGTTATCTTTTGTTGATTCCCTAAATACATTAGATGTCAATCCGATAGGTATTGCCGATGACAATAAAAAAGATATGATCACAAAGCTAGTCGGCCATGACATAGACTATACATCTGTAGGAACTCGTGAACAGCCTAGCTTAGAGGTTATTAGCTCTTTACAACCGGATTTAATCATTGCAGATGCTGAGCGACACAGTGCTATTTATAAAGATTTACAGCAAATTGCTCCTACAATTGTTTTAAAGAGTCGCGAATCGACATATCAGGATAACTTAGACTCTTTTAAAATAATTGCCGAAGCATTAGATCAAAAAGAGGCTGCTGAAAAGAGATTAGGTGAACATAAAGAAATCATAAATGAAATTAATTCGAAACTGAGTCTTGATACAAATCTAACTGTTTTACCTGCAGTTGTACGAGACACATCATTTCAAGCGCATACTACTTCTTCTTATGATGGAGAATTACTTGAACAATTAGGTCTGAAGGTGGCAATTCAGGACGAACAACCTTATGTTGAAATGAGTTTGGAACAACTTGTGGAAATCAATCCAGATGTACTACTTTTAGCGAATAATGAAGGTAAGCTACTTACTGATGAGTGGAAGGAAAATCCTCTTTGGAAAGACTTAAAGGCAGTAAAAAATGACCAGATTTATAGTGTTGATAGAGATTTATGGACAAGATTCCGAGGAATTATTTCGGCAGAAGCTATTGCTAAAGACACGTTAGCAAAATTGAATGAAAAATAAAGTAAACAAAAGAGAAGTAGGTAAGATACCCTACTTACTTCTTTTTCTAGTAAATCTTATATTTTGTAAGAAAGTGTGTTGTAGTTAATGGAATCTATAGTTAAAGCTAAAGTAAAAATATATAGTACAGCAATAACTGCAATCGTTTTATTGATGTTAGGAATTATCATTAGTGTTTCTGTAGGGATAGCAGATATTGATCTAGTAATGATATTGAAATCTTTTTTCGAGATAAATCCATCAAAGGAACAGTTAATTATACAAACCCTTCGATTGCCTCGAGCTATCATCGGAGCATTAGTCGGTGCAAATTTAGCCGTAGCCGGTGCTCTTATGCAGGCCATTACTCGAAACTCATTAGCCTCCCCTCAAGTATTTGGTGTGAATGCGGGGGCTTCATTCTTTATTGTCACTGCTTTTGCTCTCTTTCCTTCCCTCTCTTCCCCATCTCTCGTTTTCTCTGCATTTATCGGGGCAGCAGTTGGAGGAATAACAGTCTATTCCTTTGCATCTGGAGGAGGAATGACACATGTAAAACTAGCATTAGCTGGAATTGCCGTACACTTCCTTTTATCCTCTTTAACACAAGGAATCATTATTTTTAGTGAGCAAGCAAAGGATGTTCTGTATTGGCTAGTAGGATCAATTAACGGAAAATCATGGACACATGTTATGATCATTCTTCCCTGGTCTATTTCAGGACTATTCATTGCCTTATTACTTTCAAGGTCTATTTCGATTCTTGTCCTAGGAGAAAGTACTGCTCAAGGGCTTGGGCAACAAGTAAATCGTATCCGTATGCTAGCTGGAATCCTAGTCATTATTTTGGCTGGCTCTTCTGTAGCGGTCGCAGGTCCGATAGGCTTTGTTGGATTAATTATTCCTCATATTGTTAGAAGATTAGTGGGAGGAGATTATAAAAGAATCATTCCATTCTCTGCACTATTTGGAGCTTTACTTTTAGTTTACGCAGATATTCTCGCTCGATTTATCGCTTATCCTTTTGAATCGCCCGTTGGTATTGTGACAGCTATTATTGGGGCACCATTCTTCCTTTATTTAGCAAAGAAAGGAAGGAATATTAAGCAATGAAAAATAAACAAAAATTTATGCTACAACGCAATGTTCATCCTAATCTTATTCTTCTAGTGCTTTTAATAATCATCCTCATTTTATCTATTATAAGTCTAGGCTTAGGAGCCATTTACATTACACCGTCAGAAATCATTCAAAATTTAATTGGAGAAGGAACATCAAGTCAAAAATTTATATTAAGCAATTATCGGATTCCTCGTATTATAATCGCTATCATCGTAGGATCTGGATTAGCAACCGCTGGAGCGATTTTGCAAGGAATCCTCCGTAACCCATTGGCATCTCCTGATGTAATCGGCGTTACGAAAGGAGCCGGATTAGCAGCCGTTATCATTATCGTTCTATTTCCAGCGTCACCCATTATTTATCTTCCCCTTGCGGCTTTTATAGGAGCAGCTATCATTGCTGTCATTCTAATGCTGTTTGTTTATAAAAAAGGGGCTCAACCAAATACACTCGCTTTAGTAGGAATAGCTCTAGGTGCAATATGTCAAGCAGGGATAGAGTATTTTATGATTAAGTTTCCAGATGATGTAAGTGCGACTCTTTTATGGTTGACGGGCAGTCTATGGGCAAGAGGATGGGATCAAGTATATATCCTGCTTCCATGCCTCATTCTTATCCCCCTACTAATTGGATTAACTTCTAAATTAGATATTCTAAGCCTTGGTGATGATATAGCTACTGGTCTCGGTGAACGCTCAAAATTCCTGCGCTATATTTTACTAGGTGTTTCAGTTGTGTTAATTGGCGTATGTGTAGCGACAGTGGGTTCTATTGGATTTATCGGTTTAATCGCTCCTCATATTGCCAGAAGAATTGTAGGATCTAAATTTAAAGTGCTACTTCCTGCTTCCGCTCTCTTTGGTGCTATTCTTCTATTAGTTGCTGATAGCCTGGGTAGAGGTCTCTTCCCTCCAATAGAAATACCTGCTGGAATTATTACAGCAGTGATTGGTGCACCCTATTTTTTATATTTATTACGTTCTGAACGAAAAAAGACATAAGAAGGTGAGCATTTATGACAACATTATCAGCAGAGCATCTTTCTCTCTCCTATGGATCATCTCAAATCCTTGATAATATAAATTTAGTCGTTCCTGAAGGTAAGATTAGCGTTATTATTGGGGCTAATGGCTGTGGAAAATCTACTATTTTGCGTTCCTTAGCTAGATTATTAACACCTCAAGAAGGAATGGTTTATTTAGATGGTAAGGCGATTCAGCAGCAGTCGTCCAAAGAAGTTGCTAAGAAATTGGCTATTTTACCTCAAGGTCCAGAAGCTCCAGAAGATATAACGGTTAAAGACCTATGTTATTATGGTAGACATCCACACAAAGGTCTATTGTCTAGACAAACGCTGGAAGATGATGCAATTGTAAACCGCGCATTATTAGCAACTAAAATGACTGATTTTGTGGATCGTACATTGGATGAGCTATCTGGAGGACAAAGGCAAAGAGCATGGATTTCAATGGCTTTAGCACAAGACACAGATCTACTATTATTAGATGAACCAACAACCTATTTAGATTTGGCGCATCAAATTGAGATACTAGAATTACTACGTGATTTAAATATTACTCACGGACGAACAATTGTCATGGTTTTACATGATCTAAATCAAGCAGCACAATATGCGGATCATCTCATTAGCATTGTTAAGGGGAAAATTTATCAAGAGGGGCCGCCTGAAAAAGTATTTACCAAGAGCATGATTAAGGATGTATTTGGATTAGATTGCTGTATTATTGAAAATCCAGTAGATCAAACACCACTTTGCATTCCTATCGGCTTATCATTAAGATAAAAAACACAAGGGACCACTACTGTTAAGTTGGAGTGGTCCCTTCATATTGTTGAAAAACAAAACCATCAATAGAATTTTTGTGAAAGGTGAAAAT
>CAMKSY010000317.1 GCA_946415545.1 uncultured Pelosinus sp.
TTGAATATGCCCACCGTCACAATGTCGCCTTACATGTCACTGTCAACAACCTAATCAGTGATCGTGAGCTTGATAATATGCGCTCCTACTTAAAGCTTCTTGATGAATTAAAACCTGATGCGCTCATTGTACAGGATTTGTCCATTTTACAATTGGCTAAGGAAATGAATCTGAGCGTTCCCTTACATGCGTCCATTATGATGAATACTCATAATGAACATGCTGTACGTGCATTACAAGGCTATGGAATCAGCCGCGTCGTGGTAAACCGTGAGATGTCCTTATCCCAGCTTAGTCTACTAAAAGAACGTACTGGTATTGAAGTAGAGTATTTTATTCATGGTGATATGTGCATTTCCCATAGTGGTCAATGTGTACAATCAGGAGTTGTTTTTGGACAAAGTTCCAATCGGGGTCGTTGTCTAAAACCGTGCCGTTGGCCATACCAATTAGTAGATGCAGCAACGGGTCTTCCCATCAACGATCAAGCACCTGGCCCTTACAAATTAGCCATGAAAGATATGTGCCTATATATGAAGCTTCCTGAACTGATCCAAGCAGGTGTAACCTCTTTCAAAATTGAAGGGCGCATGCGTACTGCAGATTTTGTGAGTGGCATTGTTAAAACATATCGTAAAGCGATTGACCGTTATATTGCAGATCCAATGGGATACACACCTGATTTACAAGACTGGAAAAACTTACAGAATACTCGCTCTCGAGACTTTTCCACTTGCTATGCCTTAGGCAACCCTGGAGCAACAGTAATTGGTTATAGTGGTAAACGTGAACCACGCTTCTTTAGTCAGGCCGTACGAGAAGCGGATATGGCGCCCCTTGCCAAACAGCCACTATCAAACTCAATAGATAAGCCCTTTAATCCTACCTTAAGTGTTCATGTTGCTGATTTAGCTTCTCTGATTGCCGCTTGTCAAAATGGCGCTAATACAATCTATATTGGTGGCGAAGTCGCAAAGCCTGGTATTCCATGGACAGTCCAGTCAATGGTACAAGCTGTAAAAGAAGCCGGAAAATATGATGCAAAAGTTGTAATTACGACACCTCGCATTACGATGGAACGAGAATGTGGTGAGTTAGAACAATTTTTCAGTTCCCTTGCCAAGATAAATCCTCATGGCTTAATGGTCGGAAATTTAGGTGCCTTGACTTTGGCTCAGCAGCATACTGCTCTCCCCCTACAAACTGAATTTTCATTTAATGTCTTTAACCATGTAACAGCGCAATTGCTAAAAAATAAGAATGTGAAAAAAGCCACGATTTCTCTTGAAGCTACTTATGAACAAATCATACAATTAGCTGAGAATAGTTCCCTTCCTTTAGAATTGATTGTTCATGGTTCATTGCCTGCAATGATTACGGATCATTCTATATCAGAAGCTGTCCTTTCTAACCAGTATCAAAGTGATTATGATCCGGCGCTGGATACAAATCGCTATGCTTTGCTGGATACAGCAGGTCAGCAGCATCCTATTATGGTAGATCAATATGGACGAAGCAACCTTCTCTTTGCTAAGGACTTGTGTTTGTTACCTTATTTAAACTCTTTAAGAACTGTACAGAATTATCGCATTGAAGGGCAATACTATACTCCGGAACAAGTTGGACTGGTTACCAGGATTTATCGTGAAGAGCTCAATAAAATCGTCAGCGAAGAATCAAGTTATCACTTCAATGAAAGTCAATTAGAAAAAGTTGCAGCAGAAAGTCCTAGAGAATTAGGTATCGGTACTTTCCGATACCGCTTATCCAAGTAATAAAAAAAAAATCCTCGTCCTATAAAAAATCGAAAGGTGAGATTTGTTTTGAATCAGTATATTGGCCCTGAAGAGATTTTACGTAAAAAACGGGAATATTTGATTCCCTGCGCATATCACTTTTACAATCAGCCTATGCAATTAGTCCGTGGTAATATGCAATATTTATATGATTCCGCCGATAAAGAATATCTGGATTGTTTTGCTGGTGTATCCGTTGTTAACTGCGGTCACTGCAATCCCGAAATAACCAAAGCAATCTGTGATCAAGTAAACACCTTGCAGCATACTTGTACGATTTATCTAACAGAAAATATTGTAAATCTAGCGGAACAATTAGCCCAGCTCACGCCTGGAAGGCTGCAGAAAACGTTTTTTTGTTCTAGCGGCAGTGAAGCCAATGAAGGAGCCGCTTTATTAGCCTCTTTGTACACAGGGAGTTCTGAATTCATCAGTTTACGGCAAGGCCTGCACGGGCGTACTAAATTAGGAATGAGCCTTACTGGACTTAGTATGTGGCGCACTGATAGTACTCCTGTTGGCGGTATTAACTTCGCCCCTAATGCTTATTGCTATCGCTGTCCTTTCAATAAAAAATATCCCGAGTGCGATTTAGCCTGTGCAAATGAAATTGAAACAATAATAAAAACAGCCACTTCCGGAAAAGTGGCTGCCATGTTTGTCGAACCGATTCAGGGCAATGGTGGTATGATTACTCCACCGTTGGATTACTTTAAACGCGTCAAATCCATTTTGGACGCCTATGGTATTTTATTAATCGTTGATGAAGTCCAAACTGGCTTTGGACGCACAGGTACTTTTTTTGCCATGGAACATTATGACGTAGAAGCGGATATCATGACAATGGCAAAAGCGCTTGCTAATGGCACGCCTGTTGGAGCCTTTACTGCCAGAGCAGAAATTGCAGATGTTTATACTCGTCCTGGAGCATCTACTTTAGGTGGAAATCCTGTAACGGCTGCCGCAAGTCTAGCGACGCTGCATTATCTTACCAAGCACGATCTTCCTGGCAAAGCCGCTGTACTAGGCAAAATACTAAAGGACGGTCTTACTGTCCTACAGCAAAAGCATCCCATTATAGGAGACATACGTGGTTTGGGACTTATGGTTGGTGTGGAATTAGTATACAGCGATAAATCACCTGCAATTAAAGAAACGGATTTGATTTTGGAAGAAATGAAAAATCGTGGCATTTTAATCGGCAAGAATGGCCCCAATCGTAATGTCCTAGCATTTCAGCCACCGCTGGTAATTACTGCTGAAGATCTTCATCGGCTGTTAAATAATTTAGATGATGTACTATCTTTAATAAAGAACTAACTATAATTCACGCATTAGGCGTTCCGGGCGTATCCGTTTATGGGTATGCTCTTCTTTTTTTAGCATAACTTGCAATTGTGATGGACGTCGTTTCACTGCTTTTATCGTTCTTGCATGAGCAATAAAGGCTACAATTGCTATCATTGCCCACAAGCCGACAAAGACCCGTCCCGCTGATGATGTAATCAGCTCAGGTATAAAGAGGGAAAATAGCGTCAACATTGTCATTAACGCTAAGATGCTTATTAAAGATCCAAATTTGCCTATCTTTTCTTTAAACAAAGTTCTCATAACAGTCACTCCTTACTTAGTCAATTAGCCCGTAAATAAGTGTGCTAGTTTAATTTATTCTGACTTACAATTAACTATTACCAAAATCTTAGATTTTATGTACAAATATATAACTCAAATTCAATCCTGCCAATGTTAGCTAGTGAAAGGATTGAATTTGAGTGTGTTAATACTAAAATTATTTTGAGCGAACATCAACTTTTGTATCGTAAAAAGTACTTGCTGCTCCACAATCTGTAAGCCGCTGGGACGTTAATGCATTCACTGAACTTTTTCCCGGTGTATTTTTGATCCAGAAGATTCCTTCTGTCACGACTATGCCACTTGGAACTTCAGAGGCTATTCTAAGAATGAATACGACTTCGCCTCGTTCATTAAAAGCAATAACCTCCTGTCCATTCTTAAATCCTTTCTTTTCAGCATCATGAGGATTCATCATCAAATACATCGCTTTTCTTTTTTCTAGAAGATCAGGCCGCTCATTGAAAGAGGAATTAAGAGAATATAAGCCTGGAGCATTCATGAGCCAAAACGGTGCATCATCTCCATGAGAGGGTTTATAGACAGGAAAGGGATCTAATTCCCGTGGATTAAAAATCTCAATTTTTCCCGATGGGGTTTTAAATGATATTTTGTAATCAGACGGCAACGGTAATTCTGCTGCCACTCCTTCCTGAATCTTGTTCATATCAATCTCTGCCAGCCATGGCTTAGGAGATTCCAACAACTGCTCAATGATTTCATCAGTCGTCTGATTAAAAAAAGATTCTTCAAATCCCATAGCACTTGCTAATAACCTAAAAACATCCCAATTGGATTTTGCTTCTCCTACTGCTGGTATCACCGGATATGCTCGTTGAATACAGTAATGTCCATAAGAGCGATAGATATCAGAATGCTCTAAAGAACTGGTAGCTGGCAGCACTAAATCCGCATAACGAGCTGTATCCGTCATAAAACGTTCATGAACAATCGTAAATAGATCTTCCCGCAACAATCCTTTCACTACAGCATTCTGATCTGGTGCAACAATTGCAGGATTAGAATGATATACGTACATACTCATAATAGGAGGATTCTCAATCTGCTGCAAAGCATGACCTAGTTGATTCATATTTATAATTCGGGTAGGTTCTTGCATAAAATCCTCTCGGGTTATCGAGTCCATAGCAAAAGCACTTCCTGTGCTAATAG
>CAMKSY010000318.1 GCA_946415545.1 uncultured Pelosinus sp.
TAAGATTGTGATTAATCATCCGGAATGGTGGTCCATTTCCATGCCTATCGAAACCCAAAAAAGTTTGAAGTCATATGGCGTTTACTTTGAACGATGCTATGCTACACGTTTCCCAGGGAAAGATTATGAAAAAAACTTCATAAAGAATTTGGCGGCTATTGAAGCAGTGGGATATGAGTCAACTATTATTTCTACTGATGGCGGTCAAGTTGAAAATCCTATGTGGAGTGATGCCTTAAGTGAGTATCTAGGCTTCTTAGCCAATGCAGGATTATCAAAAAATATGATGGAGACGATGACAAAATTATCTCCTGCCAGCTTATTAGGATTATAGCCATTTCATGGTACCAATGATTATAGTATTATCACTTAAATAAACAAAACTGCTCTCGATAGACATCGAGAGCAGTTTATGTATGTAGGGACTCCTCAGGATGAGAAGTCCCTACATGTTTTTTTTATAGATTCATTAGTTATATGAGTAATTTTTATGAGGTAAGAGGCTCCAAGTGAATGCTGCCAACAGGTGCCCCTAATAAATTTTCAATCAGTTTTCCTGCAATTTCTAATTTATTCGCTACAATGACTGGATCTACTTCGTGGCCAAACTCTAAAGGCGAACTAGATTCTAATAAGTCAGCCATAATGCCAGCAAAAAAAGAAAATGTCTCATCCATATGTATGACATTTGTGAGTCCTTCTTTGTTGCCTTGTTCTAGAATTCCTTTAAAAATTGGCTGTGTAGTGAATAGCATTTGCCGCCAAAGCCTATTAATTAACAACCCTTGTTTTTCTTTATATAAAATCTTGCCAATTAGACCTGGTTTATCACAGTAACATATTTTGTAGAAAAGGTTAAAAAATCGTTGTAATTTCTCTAATACTGTATTTTTATCAGAATAGAAGGTCTCGACTTCCAAGAGCATAGTTGTCACATGGCGAGCAAATATAGCTTCTAAGATGGCTTCTTTAGAAGCGAAATAATAATAGAATGTTCCTTGGGCTACGCCCACTTTTTTCACAATCGTGCTGACTGTAGTTTGCTGATATCCCAGGATAATAAATAATTCTTGCGCTGCGTCCATCAGCTCAGCCTGACGTATTTCAGGATCCTTTGTAACTCTGATCATAAATAGCACCTCTCTTCCATGTAACTGACTAAGATCAGTTAACATTTTAAATAAAAAAGAAAATTTTGTCAAGAAATAGCATAGCTTTATGTTAAGTATTAAATATAAAGACAAGCGTTTTGAATAATTTATCTATTTTTCCACTGTGTTCTCTGTGGTTCGATTCACTTTATATGTTTTTTAAAGGAAAAAAGCGAAGTGTTTTTTATTGATACTGCTCAGGATAAAGTATATGAGAAATTTTCTCAATTGTGTCAACTGTACGGATTCCACCGTTATTTACAGTGAAAAAAGGAAGGTTAATGATATTGCCCTTCTGAACCGCTCTCATGCTTTGTAATGCTGAGACTTCAGACAACGCTTTAAATGCTTCTTCATCAGTAAGATCCTTTGCATCTTCATTCTTGTCATGGGATACATAGATAATGAAATCAGGGTCAAATGCCAGTACTTTCTCAGCGCCGACAAAGGAGGTGATGTCTTGGCAAAGATTCTTCCCGCCAGCAAGATCGATCATACTGCTAATTAAATAATGGCTGTCGTAGACCGAAAAGGTACCATTAAAATGATCTTGCAGTACGATCACTGTTTTCTTGTGAGGGACGTCTTTCGTCGCTGCTTGGACGTTGGCTACCCGGTCCTTGAGATGTTGGATATAAGAGGCTGCTTTGTCTTGCATACCAAAGATGGCACCTATATCTGCAACAAAGGCATAGACATCAGTATCGACAGTCGATTGGCTCTTGGTTAGTGTACTTTGCATCACAAAAGTTCCGACGCCGCGTTCCTGCCAGGACTTCACATCTCCCAGTTCGCTGGAACGGAAATTATGAGCCCAGCCAATGATCATATCTGGCTGCATTTCCAGTAATTCTTCTTGGGAAGGGAGATATTTAGCCTTCATGATGGTAAGCGCAGCATGTTTCTCGGCTATTCGGTCTAAAGGAGCTCCATAGGGTGCAATGGTGGACAAAATACGATCTTCGAGCCCCAATTCTAAAAGCAGTTCCGTTGCGCCTGGATGAATAATAGCCACTCTTTCAGGGGCCTTTTTATAGGAATAGGTAATTGGGTTCTCACTGCTGTCGTAATTAGAGATAGTGACAGGATACTTTGCATCATTGCTGTGGGAAGAGGTTGAAGCAGCTTCTGGTGCTGCAGGAGACGATTGCCGACAGCCCGCTAGTGGCAGGATGCCTATGAAGCATAGAATAAGGATAATCGAGTTCAGTATTATTTTTTTCATTATACATCTCCTCTTAAGCATGGCGGCAAGTGGGGTAATAGGTAATGGAAAGATAGCCCGTAGCTGGGTTTTCCTGAATGTCGCATTGAATTTCATATACATCCCGGATCAGTTCCGGAGTTAGAATTTTATTCGGTACGCCACTTGTGATTACATTGCCTTCTTTTAATACATATAACCTATGGCAGTACATTGCTGCCAGACTTAAGTCATGCAGCGCCGCAAGTACACCAATGCCAAGTGACTTTACAATCGAAAGAATCTGGAGCTGATATTTAATGTCCAAATGATTAGTCGGCTCATCCAAAATTAATAATTGAGGTTGCTGGGTCAAAGCGCGCGCTAATATAATTCGCTGCTTTTCACCCCCGGATAAGGTGGAAAAACTACGATTCGCATGTTTCTCCATACCGACTTTTCGGATGGATTCCAGAGCAATTGCATAATCGGCAGGGGTATCTGAACCTAATAAGCTTTTATGAGGTGCACGCCCCATCAAAACCATGTCTAGTACTGTAAAATCAAAGTTAATACTATTAAATTGTCCTACGACACCCATTTTTTTAGCGGATTCGGATAGCTTTATATCTTTTAAATTCTGCCCATCTAGCCAGATGGTTCCGTTATTAGGCTGAATGATTCGATAGATGGTACGTAATAGTGTAGACTTTCCACTGCCGTTAGGGCCGATAATGCCTACAAATTCTCCTTTGGCAACGGCCAAGGAAATATCTTGAATAATGTTTTTGTCACCAAGCTTTACATTAATTTGTTTTAATTCCAGATCCATTCCGAACCTCCTTACTTATTTCCAAAATCAAAGGACTGCTTAAAAAGAATATACATGAAGAAGGGGGCTCCCACCAAGGCCGTGATGATACCGATGGGCAATTCACCACTTTTTAAAATGATGCGTGCCAATACATCAGCCCATGTTAAGAAAATAGCTCCGATTAGGATAGTACTTGGCATTAAACGTTTGTGGTCTGATCCGACTAGACCACGAACCACATGGGGAATTACCAGTCCCACAAACCCAAAAATACCGCAGACAGAAACGATCAGCCCTGTAATGAGGGCTGTAATAATCATATAGATGCGGCGTACTTTCGTAAGATTGATTCCTAAGGTGATAGCAGCTTCCTCTCCTAAGAGTAAGGTATTGAGGGTACGGGATTGAAATAGAAAAAATAAACAACATAGGGTAATTCCAACAACGGGTAGCATTAGATTATCCCATTTAGCTGCTGCTAATGATCCCATATTCCAGAAAGTGACGCTGCGAATACCTTCTGCATCATTGGAGAGATAGATAAGTAAATTTGAGAGAGCTATGAATAAAGCACTGGCAATGGAACCGGATAGAACCATTTTCACCGTTGACATTCTGCCCCCGATACCTGATAAAATCAGAACAAAGAAAGACGCTCCCAATGCTCCGATAAATGCCCAAAAGGCAGTACCAAGACCGAAGAATAATCCAGAGGCGCTGCCGATAAGAATGGAGAAAGTTGCGCCTAGAGAAGCCCCGGCGGAGATGCCAAGAATATAAGGTTCTGCTAAAGGATTTTGCACAGAAGCCTGCATGACAGTGCCGCACATAGCAAGACCTGCGCCTACAACAGCAGACAGAATCACACGAGGCAAGCGGATTTGCCATATAATATCCATGTGAGCAGGGGATACCTGGCTCATCACATGATCAATATTTAGATGAAATAATTTGTAGGCAATAATCTTATAGGCAATGTCAGGAGGGATTTTTACTGTACCCAAGCCAACTGCCAGTAACATAGAGAGTAAAGCAAGTATACCGAGACCTGTCAGCAAAAGTAAAAAAATATAATTCTTTTGGATGACAGTATCGTATTCAATAGAGTTTCGCTGTTTTGATTGTGTCATATGTAAAAAAACTCCTACTTCATTTTTGGACCATGACGGCAGGTTGCACCATCTAATAAAATGCTATTGAGAAGAATCCTCAATACTCATTCTAAAGGGTGCTGCACTTTTTGTAAACCTCACCATCTACGATGAAAGGTTGAGAATGATTGTGATTGAAAGTGATATCTTGAAGATCTTCTTTTATTGCTAAATATAAATGATGATGTACTGCCAACTTTTGATTTGTTGACAGTACATCTTCTGTTACACGAGATGTTTGGTTTACTCGTTAAAATCTAGGTTCGGTTACATGCGATGTTCCACAC
>CAMKSY010000319.1 GCA_946415545.1 uncultured Pelosinus sp.
ATTCTATTCATTATATAAATATTCCTTCTATTTTTTTAAATAATTAAATTTTTCTAAATAGAAGGAATATTGTCGACAAATTTATTTCCATACACTGTGCAAGACAAAATAATATAAAGCGCCTGTTGAACTTTCAACAAGCGCTTTGTATTATTTTAGCATATTAATATCCACACTAAAGATGTAGTCTTCTTCGCTTACCAACCGCCCCTTGACCCCATCCTGGCAGAGAGCCGATTGGAATATTCGATCAAAATCGGTACATACTCCATTAGTTTATCCAGCGGCTGCACACTTGTCGGCCCTGAAATGCTAATACCTGCAATGACCTGACCCGCAGCATCATACAAGGGAGCCGCAATGCAGTTGACTCCATTATTCCACTCTTCCAGGTCTACTGCATATCCCTGCAAACGCACTTTCTCAATTTCTTTAACAAAAATATCCTCATCAGTAATGGTATGTAATGTATATCGATTCACTTCCCGTCTAAAAACCTCTCTAACGATTTCAGGAGATTTACAAACTAGAACTTTTCCTAAAGCAGTACAATAAATGGGCCGCCGCATACCAATATGGAAATAGCCGTACATACAGTAAGGAGTTTCCGCTCGGGCAACATAGATTACTTCATTCCCATCAAGTACTGCAAGGTTTACATTCAGCTTCAGGTTATTTGATAACTCTTCAAGATAAGGAAGACAAATACGTCTTATTTCCATAGAATTGAGAACAATGCCCTCATACTTCAGAAATCCCCGGCCTAATAAGTAATTTCCTTCATGTTGTTCTATGAGACTAAACTCTTTTAGTGTATTGAGCAAACGATAAGCAGTCGGCTGGTTGATTCCCGTTATATCGCTAATATCTTTTAAGCGTAATCTAGGTTTTTCATAAGAAAAGCAGTTTAATATGGTGATAGCCTTCGTAATACTATTATTTAACAATCCTTTGTTGACAGTCATTGTACCCTCACTCCACATTTCGTATATTAAGAAATTCATTCAATTCTTGACTATAATTCATTATTATATGAAATAATCCTGCTTTTCATGAAGGTACCCAGCTTATAATTCTTTTTTATGGCGTAAGAAAGGCAGAAAAAACCCGTCCCTCTTTATGAACAGGAACGGGTAATAGAGCCTTGAGTCCTTATTAAAAACAAGGTCTCTAAGATTGAATAGCCAAGCGATCCACTCGTGCCATAGCATCTATGACCATTTGGGCAGAAACAGGAAAAGGCATACAAGCCATTGCCGTAGCTTTAGCCGAAGCATCAGCAGCTTTTTCCAGATCTTCCTTGGATAAGCTTGCAATTTGTTTTAACGTTGTTGGTATCTCACAGCGCTTAGCCAATTCAATTTCTAAAAGAATTTCAGAGTCCGATCGCCCCTCTAATGCAAGAAGGCATAAGTTTCCATATCCTACAATTAGCCCATGGGGAACTTTATGAGATTCGGGAATTTTCGTCAATCCATTGTAAATGGCATGAGCGGCAGCATTGCGTAACTTTACCCCGCCAAAAATAGACGACATGCCCGCAAATAATATAATAGCATCCACTGCAGAGTCTAATTCCTTACTATTTTTTTTATTTTCTATAGATTGTAACGCTTCATTACCAAAACGTTTAAGAATATCATAACAAATCTCTCCGTTGGTGACAGCACCAATTGTGAAGCTCGTTGGCTTCATACCTGATGCTGCGGCGCGTAATTCATACATTTTAGCCAAAGTATCTCCAATACCTGCAGCTAACCAAACGCTCGGTGCATGAAGTATGATGTTCGTATCTACGATGGTTGCCACAGGGCATTGGGTTAAAAAAAGATTGTCTGCAAATTCACCTTTTTCATTGTATAATACGGCCAAAGGCGTTACCGCTGCACAAGTAGCAGCAATAGTGGGAACTGTAACTATAGGCAAACGGCATTTTGCAGCCACTGCTTTTCCGGTATCTAATGCTTTACCTCCACCAACCGCCAATATGAACTCAGCCTTATTCACAAGGGCTGCATCAGCAAGCTTTTGAATATTAACCTGAGAGCATTCACCACCGTACCAATCAATCCCAGCGATTTTGATTGTCGCTTCTTCCATTTGCTTGGTTATTACTTCCTGGGTTTTCTTCAGTGCTGTCTTTCCGCCTAAAATGTATACTTTACTCCCTACGGTTTTACAATACTCTCCCATACAATACAAGGCATCTGCACCGCGAAATAGCTTTCCCGGGAAAGGTAATTGTTCATTCATCGTTTTAATCTCCTTTTGGAAGTATAGAAGTCACCAGATTTCCATCACCATCAAATTCCATAAATTGCGGATCACCCTCAGCCTCTAAACCTTTGTATGTTCCACGGATAACATCTTCATAATAGTCTTCTGACAACATAATATTTCCAATATGAAGGCTGTTAGGAATACGAATGATCCTTACTTTTTCCTTGTCTACATTATTCAAAGTCCGTATGCATAATTGAATGGCTTCTTTATCCGTTGCTACAATGATCGGAATCCCTGCTGATTTTAATACGGTACTTGTCAAACAGTTAGGATACATCTTTTCAGGATCTAATTTATCAAATAATCGCTTTGTAATTACACTGGCTAAGCCAGTACCTAATCCATTTCCATGAGAACATTCTGTGATATCTAACATACATGTTCTTTGAACCTGTACACCGCCTGTTGCATAATCCGTAGAAAAGGTGCCTGTAATATTCGGGTCTACCCCAGTGCCACTATAATTTTTGCCAATTTCATCTACAATGAGCACATCTGCTTCTCCCACAATGAGCCGGGGCATATTCTTATGAGCCCATTCTAATAATTCTGGCTCTCTTTCCATAATATCATCTTTGTGAATCGCTTCTATCTTACAGGTTTCATCATATGCATTTTCCATACAAGGAATCGCTAATAAAATAGGAGCTTTATCAAGAATTACTTTTGCGTTAGCAGGCAAATTTTCTGCAATTTTCCCCATACCATCACTATGAACACTCTCTGCACCTTCTTGTTTGCCTAATCCAACTACCATCATTTTACAAGGGCCGCTCTCGTATTTACCTCGAAATGCATTATGAAGCTTCAATCGGCAAGAGACAATAATCCCGTCTGATTCATAAGCGATTCTATCTAAATACACAGGCTTCCCTAATTCAGAATATCCGAGTATGACCGTGTCCATACAGGATTTTATGGGGCATCCCATTGTTTCTTCCGTAATATTGTATCCTGCTAAAATTTCGATCTGCCCCTCTGCGGTTGCTCCACCGTGACTTCCCATAGCTGGAACAATAAAAGGATTGGCATTTCGCGATTTTACAAAATCTACTATGCCCTTAGTAATCACATCCACATTTGCAATCCCCCTGCTGCCTGCAGTAATTGCTATGCTCATCCCCGGTTTAATTAAATCCCTAACTTTTTCTTTCGATAGTTCTGCGAAAATAACACTCGGTATTTCTTCTAGTGAGATAATTGGCCTTGAAAATATTTGTTTTGCACGAAACATTTTAGGAATCGATACATCCGCTAATAATTTAGATACAACTCCACCTTTTTTAATTTTCATTGTTTATCCTCTCATTCACCTTTTAATGTTGAAACAAGAAAATCCATAACATCTGATACGATCTAAAAAAGGGCAGCCTAAATTTATATTGAGGCTGCCACGTTTCATTGATTAGCGCTTTACTTCAACTTTAGCCATCTTTTCATAATAACGTACTAAACTGCCATGATCCCCATCACCCATACCATCAACTTTAAGAGCCTGCATCATTTCCATAACTGCTGCAGTCAAAGGCAGCGGAGCACCCATATCATGGGATGTTTCCAATACGTTGGCTAAATCTTTAATATGAAGGTTGATACGGAATCCCGGATCAAATTTACGATCCATCATAAGGGGTGCTTTGGCATCTAGAACTGTACTTCCAGCTAAGCCACCGCGGATTGCCTGGTACACTAAATCCGGTTCTACCCCTGCTTTGCTGGCTAACACCAATGCTTCTGAAACCGCTGCAATATTAAGAGCAACAATGACCTGGTTTGCAAGTTTGGTCACATTGCCTGCTCCTACCTCACCCGTCCGGACAACAGAACCAGCCATCGCTTTCATTACAGGATAGCACTTATCAAATACTTCTTGCTTGCCGCCAACCATGACCGACATTGTGCCATCAATGGCTTTTGGTTCACCGCCGCTCACAGGAGCGTCTAACATCTCTACACCCTTTTCAGCAAGCTTTGCTGCCAATTCCCGGCTCACTAAAGGAGCGATGGAACTCATATCGATGAAGATAGTTCCCTTCTCAGCTCCTTCTAATAGACCATTTTCACCTAAGACCACTTCTTTTACATGAGGTGAGTTTGGCAGCATGGTGATGATAATATCCACTTGCTGGGCTACCTCTTTTGCATTGGCAGCACTCTTGGCTCCCGCTGCGACCACTTCATCTACTGCAGCTTGATTTCGATCCACAACAATCAGTTCATAACCAGCCTTCAGCAAATTTTTGCTCATAGGTTTCCCCATAATTCCAAGTCCAATAAATCCAATTTTCATTT
>CAMKSY010000320.1 GCA_946415545.1 uncultured Pelosinus sp.
TAGTTGCTAATAGCCCGCCTCCCGCTTTTTCCCAAGCTCCCACAAGCGCTGGAAGGCATGTAATGGCACGGACCGTCATCGCGCCATTACCATAACGTGATAGACCGCTGCCCATAACAATAAAAGGAGCCCGCGCTTTTCCATATAGAATCCCAATCTCCTCAATACTAGCAGCATCAATTCCGGTAATTTTACTTACTACATCTAATGAATATTCTTGCAAAGATTCTTTCTCAAAGTCCTCAAAGCCTTGTACATATCGAGCTACAAACTCTTCATCTATTAACTTTTTATCAACTAAGACACGCATCATACCTAAAGCCAGAGCACCATCGCTGCCAGGCCGTACCAGGATTACCTTATCAGCAAATTGAGCTGATGATGATTGATACGTCTCAATCAGCCAAACTCTGGCTCCTGCTTTCTTGGCCTCTCGTATCTGATACAACAAATGAATATTTGTCGCTAGAAGATTCGTCCCCCAAAGTATAATTAGATCACTTGCTGCTACTTCTTTGGGATGAGGCGCCAGACTTGAACCCATAACTGCCGACCAACCATATCCCTTAGCTGAAGAACAAATTGTCCGCTCTAAACGCGATGCCCCTAAACGGTGAAAAAAAGCCTCACCAATATTACGCTGCACTACACCCATTGTTCCTGCATAGGAGTAAGGTAATATCGCCTGCGAGCCATACTCATCAATAATTCCTTGCCAGCGTTCTTTAATATGAAAAATTGCCTCTTCCCAGGAAATCTCTTTAAATTCTCCTGCACCTTTTGATCCAGTCCGTAATAAGGGTTTCATTAGCCTTTGTGGAGAATGCACTGTTTTCTCATAATGATTCATTTTCGAACATAAAGTTCCTCTCGTATGAGGATGTTCTGGGTCTCCTGTAACTCTTATGGCTTTCCCCTCCGCCGTTTCCACCATAAGTCCGCAGGCATCAGGACAGTCATAGGGACAAACCGATCGCTTTATTCCGATTTTAGGATTCACTATGCAACCTCCCATTGAATTTGTAATCACACCTTAGCCTTAGTTACATTTTTTTCCGCTCCACACTCACCACCCGTACCGCGAAGAATTTCTAAAGCATGAGGAAGTACAGGTAAAATAATGTTCAAACATTCCCGGACTGCTTTAGGACTGCCTGGCAGATTTACAATCAAACATTTACCACGAATACCTGCTACTGCTCTGCTTAGCATTGCTCTTGGAGATATTGCCGCACTCTCTCGCCTCATGGATTCTGGTAAGCCAGGAACAGCTCTTTCAATAACACGCAGCGTAGCTTCTGGGGTTACATCTCTTGGTGAGAATCCAGTCCCTCCTGTAGTAAGTAGTAATCCCACACCAAGTTGGTCTACCATTTCTATCATGGCTTTTACTAATTCATCCTGATCATCAGGCAGTATACGATAGTCAATCACCTGCCCATTTATATCCGGCAAAAGTTTCTCAATTTCTTTGGCACTAGTATCTTCTCTTTCTCCAATTGCTCCTTTATCACTAGCCGTAATAATACCTACTGGTATACCCTTCCAGACTTCAATCTTATCCCCTGCTTTTACCCTGCCGCCAGCTAGTACCCGGGTGAAGATGCCTTCCTTCGGCATGACGCATTGCCCAACCTGCTTGAAAATCTCGCAATGATGATGGCAACTCTTGCCGATTTGAGTTACTTCTAGTAAAGTTTCTTCCATTTTCAAATAGGTTCCAACAGGTAGTTTAAAAAGTTCTAATCCTTCTATTGTGAGATTTTCAGCAAAGTCTCCCGGAGCAAGCTCTAGGCCCTTTTCTCTGCCGATTTCCTTCATTTTTTCAATACTCTCTGCACTAAGCAAGCTGATCTGCCGATGCCATTTTCCTGCATGAGCATCGCCTTCCATCCCCCAATTTGCTCTTAACTCAGCCTCACCTATATTTTCTTTGCGAACCCCTTTTTTCTTGCTGATACAAACAGCGACTATTTTTGCAGACATGAATCATCCTTCCTTTCAAACAGACCACTCTTACCGCCTTCTTTTTTTATTAAACAAATGCTCGATATTACCATAGAACGATCAATAGCCTTACACATATCATATATCGTCAAAGCTGTAACACTAACAGCAGTCATGGCCTCCATCTCTACACCTGTTTGCCCGCTCACTCTGACAGCAGCTTCTATCATAATGGATCGCTGCTCTCTAGTAAAACGGATCTCAACCGAACTAATTAATAAAGGGTGACAAAGTGGTATGAGATGTTGGGTCTGCTTTGCAGCCATAATACCTGCTAAACGTGCTACTTCTAACACATCACCTTTGGCAATTTGACTGTCATATATTTTTTCTAGTGTTTCTTCTTCCATAAAAATTTGCCCACGAGCTACTGCTTGTCTTTGCGTTATATGTTTAGTACTTACATCTACCATGTGGCTTTCACCCTGAGCATTAAAATGAGTAAATTCTGCCATAATGATGCACAAATCCTCCTTTATAAATGAACGATAAAAACATTGAGCTCACCTTCACAGCCTCTCGCTTTTAGAAGATAGCTCCTTATACCTTCGATAACCGAATTTTATTTTCTAAAAAATCAGCAATCTGGGCAATCGCTTCCAGTTTGAAAAAAGGAACCCCAGTATAGATTTGCTGATCTGCAACTAAGGCGATTCGATTCTTTTTTAGGCCAATATTTTCTCGTCCCTGTCGATGTACCTCAATCTGTGGTTTATCTTCCAGTTTAAACCCCTCTGTCAAAATTAAATCAACATTGCTAATCCCTTGAATGATCTCATCCAGCGTAAGCGGCTGGGTTAGAGTGTGCAGGATTGCTACTTGATGTGCAGAGGCAATACATACAACATCAGCACCAGCTTGGCGGTGCTTCCATGTATCCGTGCCAGCATGATCTATCTCAAAATCATGACCATCATGTTTAACCACTGCAATACGGTAACCTCGATTCTTTAACTCACGAATAACCTTTGTTAAAAGTGTCGTTTTACCGCTATTGGAATAACCTACAAAGGAAATAAGGGGTATCATAATCACTTTCCTTCTTTCTGCTTTTATATCCATCAAACCCAAATTTTAATTTCACTTACCAATTTAGCACAGTTTCTATTTAAAAGTAAAGCCAAAGAGCTCTGAATTTGTAACTACTAGACAAATGCTTCTTTTGCTTAAATGGTTAACCTATTTTTAAAAATAAGTTTACATTCTAGATAAAATTATTATACACTATATATGATTTTACATCAAAGGAGGAAATGGCTATGAAGTTAACGCTTAGAGAAATGATCTTAATTTCTATATTTGCTGCATTAACTGCCATAGGTGCATTTATAAGAATTCCTACTCCCCTTGTACCTTTTACATTGCAATTTTTATTTTGTGCCTATTCAGGTGTGTTCTTAGGAGGAAGAAAAGCTTTATATTCTCAAATGCTTTATGTTGGAATTGGCCTAATCGGTATTCCTGTCTTTGCCAATGGCGGTGGCCCTGCCTATGTACTACAGCCTACTTTTGGTTATTTACTAGGTTTTATGGCGTGTTCTTATACCATCGGCCGACTAGTTCAGCACTTTTCTACTATAACCTTTATAAAAGTTTTTAGCACAGTCCTATTAGGATTATCTTTTGTTTATGTTTGCGGTGTAGGCTATTTATATCTCATTATAAATTTCTACTTACATAAACAAATGACAATACAAGCTGCTATTGGAGTAGGCCTTCTCCCTTACATTTTATCCGATTTTATATTAAGCCTATTTATTGCACTGACTGCTATTCGGGTTATACCAATACTAAAGAAAAGCGGTTATTCTACTTCTACTACAATCCAGAATAATACTTCTAAACAAAAAAGAGTCCTTTAAATTCAGTATTTGAATTTAAAGGACTCTTTTTTTGTTCATTCTATGTTTACTCTCTCTTTATTTATTAAATTCCAATAGTTCTTTGACTTTTGCAACCACACGGTCTACAGTAAATCCATATTCTCTAAGTACAATTGGTTCTGGGGCTGAGGCACCAAATGTATCAATTCCAATTACACATCCCTGATCGCCAACGTAACGCTCCCACCCTAATGTTGATCCCATTTCAATTGCCAGACGGACTTTCACATTAGGAGAAAGCACTGATTCTTGATACTGCCGAGATTGATTTTCAAATAAGTTCCATGAAGGGAAACTGACTACGGATACAAAGATATTTTCACTTGCAAGCTGACTTTGTGCCTGCACTGCTAATTGGACTTCAGACCCAGTTGCCAATAGTAAAGCCTCCGGAACTTCTGCTTTTGCTTTTGAAACAACATATGCCCCTTGCCGTACCCCCTGTTCTGCAAATTCTTTCGTCCCAGAGATTGTAATAAGGTCTTGCCTTGATAAAACTAAAGCTGTCGGTTTGTCCAAAGACTCTAAAGCAACTTTCCAGGCTGCTACCGTTTCATTCCCATCTGCAGGACGAATCAAATTTAGATTAGGTAAGGCTCTTAGTGAAGCCAATTGTTCTATTGGTTCATGTGTAGGACCA
>CAMKSY010000321.1 GCA_946415545.1 uncultured Pelosinus sp.
GTCTCCCAGGTCACGTCAGAGGTTACCGAAGGATTCCCGTCCCGGTCACCACCGATCCAAGAACCGAAGCGCAAGTACGTTGGAACGTGCCAGTAATGCTCTGGATAGTACTTCGTCAGGCAGCGTTCCAGTTCTTGATAAACCTCAGGCAGCACGTGGAATAAGGTTTCGTGGAAATAGTACATCCCATTTCGCACCTCATCCAGCACTGTTGGTTTACGATCACGCAGTTCATCGGTCTGCCAAAGGGTAATGACCTCGTTAAGCAGCTTCTCCCGCAACTGCTCCCGTTCGCGGAAGGTCAGCGTAGGGTTATCCAACTGCATGACATCGTCAGCGATCCGTTTGTGGATGTCCAGAATCGCACGGCGCATCGCTTCCGTTGGATGGGCAGTCATGACCAGCTCCAGAGACATGCCGTTTAGGAGTTCCTGAGCTTCGCTATAACTAAAGCCCTGTTCCTTTAAATCGCGGACAGCAGCCTCGATCGTACCGCTCTGAACCTCTTCCCCCGCAGAACGCTCATAATCGCGTTTCCGGCGAATGCGGTGGTTCTGCTCCGCGATATTGACTAATTGAAAATAGATCGCAAATGCACGGATCACCTGATGACGGATGCCGGGTTCTAAAGAATTGATCATTCCCTTAAACTCTTCATGTAACTCCGGTAAAAATACAGCCCGCAGGGATTTACTGGCTTCACGTATCTTCTCGACAATATCCAAGAGCTCATTGCCGCCCTGATGCACCAGGACCTCTCCTAGAATATTGCCCAAAAAACGAATGTCGCGCCGAAGCAGGTTATTCGAGTTGCCTTTACCTGCGGTAACCGTTAACTCTGTCATGTTTCTCCCCCTTTTCATCCCAATGCTGCATACTCTATTCAGCATGGTCATGATCTTTGTCGGTTAGACCTAATGACGTGCGCCACGCATTTCCTAACATCATACAACAAACTGCCCTGAAAATCTTCACTTAATTTGTAAGAAATTCTTGGACACCATGACTGTAGATTCGATTCCGTTTTGCAACTTTACTTACCTTAACACGGTAAAGCAGTAAAACGCAAGGGTATAACAGGTCGATAGAAAACTTTTATACCCAGAGGAAGGCCGCAATGGTAATAAGGATAAGATTATAACAAAAAACATCATCTTATCCGATGATGTTGCTGTTATGTATGGAGCGGGTGATGGGAATCGAACCCACGCTACCAGCTTGGAAGGCTGGAGTTCTACCATTGAACTACACCCGCAATCTTACAATCGGGACGACACGATTCGAACATGCGACCCCCTGGTCCCAAACCAGGTGCTCTACCAAGCTGAGCTACGTCCCGTTATCAAGTGATTTACCGATTTCTAAAAAATCGGGCCACTCTTTCTATTATAGCGACTTCGACATAGAAGTCAAGCATTAATATTCGATTTTATTCGTTATTATCTATTCCCCTTCAGACGTACAGTCACTTCTTGCGAGTCGGATGGAACCGATACCTTATAAGCGTTATTCAGGTGCTATATAATAAAGACCATCATCACCCAATTGTAATAAGTAGTCGGTATCAGCTGCTGTAATCAAAACTTCATTCCCATTGTCCCTTATTTCTTTATAATAGATGTGTCCATCGTGATAATATAATACTTCACTTGCTTCATCATATTGAAAATTGTCAGTCAACCTTTCTTTATTAATCAAAGAACTCCAGTCTAGGGTTTGTCCATCCTCGATCTCAATCTTAAATACGTGGATACCTGTTATATTCGTAATTCTATAATCAGTGGCATAAACATAATAAAGGTGTTCGTCCCGCCTTTTTATATCTTCAATCCGCATACTCCCTCGACTGTCGATGATCTCGACCAGATCGTTATAGACCACAATGTGAAAACTTTCCCTACCACTGGAGCCGTAAAACTCCGGATTTTCAATGTACTGAATTACTTTTAAGGAATCAGCTTCAAAAAATGAAAAGAATTTTGATATTTCTTCTATCTCTTTAATAGAAAACTGTGGATTTTCCCTTAATCTATCGGCTAGTGTGTTCATAATCTTTGTTTTCTCTGAATCCTCTACTTCTCCTCTATCCCACCTGTTGAATAATGCTTGAAGATCTTCTTGTCCTCGCTTTTGATCAGAGTTGATATAATAAAGTACGCCTATTAAAATCAGACAACTTACAATAACAATTAAATTTTTTTTCATTTATTATAAAAAATCCTCTCGCATGTGTTTTTTCTTTATTCATATTCAATCATACCAACTATTCCACCAGCCTTCAAAGACTTTCAGGAATAAATAGTTTCCGCCACCTATTGTCGGTAATAAAGAATAGTCAATTACATGTGGAGTATACGTATACAATACCCATGCTGGAAAAGTGTCCACCTGTATTTTCCCAGCATAAGTCACACCACCAGATGTTTTTGATACACCGCCATTAACAGTCAAAAACACATCTAGCTTGGAATCATGCAGCCACTTATCATACATCCACGCACTGGCAAGTTCTACCTGCTTATCAAAACCGGTGTACGTGGTAATATCTCCACTATCCGTCGCTCCATAGCCCATAGCGTAATGAAATGCTCTTCTATTAACGTTAGTATCTGTACTGGTAACTAGACTGCTTTCTTTCTGTAGGGTAACCAGTATCACTCGAGGATTAATACCCGCATTCTTTGCTGCATCACTAATAACCTTTGAAGGTTTTACTGTTCTACCAGTATCATAAGCATTACCACTAGAATTGATAGCATAAATCTTAATGCTATTCCTCAAAACAGAATTTTTACTTGTAAGGAAACTCTGAATTTCACTTTCAGTCATTGCGTCGTCATTGTTATAAAGAAAATCACTTGAGGATAATAGTGAATTCATCCTTTTGCCGGCAACATAATAATCGACAACTGCAAAAGGAGTAACAGAACTATTCTCAAGCCTATTAACAGTGGAACTATCAACTAGCCCTTGGGAATATTGTTTAGCTATTTCATCTTTCAAAGTTGCTTCTGCATTGCTGAATTTTCCAAGATTTATTTGATACAGCTCTTTCTCCCGAAAGTAAGATGTCTGCAGTTGATTGTTATAAAAAATATTCTCGACAACTTGTCCATTCTTAGAATAGTCGTAAACTGTTTTATACCCTGCTGTGTCAGTAACTTGAATAATTCTATCATTGTCCCATTGAATATCGTAAATTCGTCCGTCAGAATGGATTTCATTTTTAATTCGGCCGCTTTCATCATAAATCATAATGTTCTCATCAATAAGATTGGCCTTATTTTGTTTCAAATTCTTTGGTAGGGAGTCATAAACAGCAGAAATTTCATCTAATGTTCTTTTTGAAAGATTCGTTTCCGCTGCATAAACACCTGAATTAAGACTAAGTAATAATAAAGATGCCAAAAGACTAAATACAGTTAATGCTTTCATCTTTTTTGAGATCACTGTTTTTCACCTCTTTAAAAGTTTTTCATTCCAATTAAAAAACAGCAAATCTAACCCTACAAGAAATTCTCAATCTATCTATTTAGACTAAATCCCTCCTCCTCTCTAAAAGCCCACTCTATCAACTATGTACAAAACATTTTTTATCTTATAATAGTATCTAAGCTGTTTGCTTTGAACATAGCAAAGAGCGTACAGAGTTGATTTCCATCGCTCCTCCAAAAGCAGTATGGAAATCGACTCTTATTTATTGCAGCAAGATACCAGAAATCAGATACAACCCTTCTGGTATTCTTGATACAATCAGTCATTATTGAACATCAATATCTGCTTCATTAATCAAACCATTCAATATATAAACACTTCGACTTGCACCTATCCTACGCTCATTCTAAACAATGCTTGTTTGAAGCGGAAATTCTGCGTTGTCCGCCTCCGGCACGCACATTAAAGCTAACATCTTACAACATCGACGCAAGACAGAAACTGCAAATTAAATGTCGAAGAAGAGAGGGGATAACTGGGTTGGCTGCACTATTGTAAAAGAAGTAAAGTGGTACTCATGATGGAGGGATTACCATTAATCTTGAGGTAAATATTGTAATTTTATACATATTATAT
The DNA here is from genome assembly GCA_946415545.1 of uncultured Pelosinus sp. GTDB lineage: Bacteria > Bacillota > Negativicutes > DSM-13327 > DSM-13327 > Pelosinus. The sequence continues at coordinate 4,072 of CAMKSY010000321.1, forward strand.
AGTGTATTCAACTTGATTTCAATATTTTTTGTCAAGCATTATTACATCAATAGGAAATATATCCTTTTAAATCCCAACTCCTTCTTATTACTCGCTGGATTCCTTCCTTTTCATTCCCTCCTTCTTAAAACTAAAGATAGTCTTATTTATAATTTCCTGCTACAACTTCTGGTTCCTGGCTATCTCCGCCGATTACTGAAGAAACCAAATCTCTTTTCATTTGTATATTCAAAAGTAAACGGCTTAACCATGTAACTTTTGTATCGTTTCCTCCTGAGCTCTTCGGTGTCATTTGGTATTGTAATTATTAAACTTAAGATCATCTCACGTTGTAACAAAAAAAGCAGATTTATTAAATCACGATCCGTGATTTAACAAATCTGCTTGTTTGATGCCGGTGAAGGGACTCGAACCC
>CAMKSY010000322.1 GCA_946415545.1 uncultured Pelosinus sp.
AAGTATTGAAATAAAGGATGCGCTTCTTTTCCCCTAACGTCTATTTTCTCAAAGAGAGGAAAGGTTACACCATAATTAATCTTGCAGAAGTTTTGTACCTCTGCATTGCTTCCTGGCTCTTGTTCTGCAAATTGATTGCTAGGAAAGCCTAGGATGTCCAGACCCTGCTCTTGATATTTCTCATAAAGTGCCTGCAGCTCATCATATTGAGGAGTAAATCCGCATTTGCTGGCAGTATTGACAATAATGAGAACTCTTCCTTTATAATCGGTTAAGGATACTTTTTTGCCTTCAATGGATTTTAAATCAAAGTCATAAAGATTCATTAACGATCGACTCCTTTTCACTATATACTTTTTAGCCAATAATCCACTTTAGTATGAATCTAAAGCCTTTTTACTATTCCATCATTTTAAATTCTGGCTTATTTATCGAAAAGGACCACTACTTACTAATAAAAAGCAGCAGCCTATCAACCAGGCGAGTAAACTATAGTGTGAATACTATCCCCTATTACATATTAATGCTTCATTCTTTCCCGCTTCTTGCTGCATTACAGTTTGCGCCTGCATTTTCTATGTATTTTTCAAACGCTTCCTTTCCTTCATTCTCCCACCACAACTGATGATGTTCTTTTTTTTGTATGTTATAAAATTTAGCACGATCTCCATGTTTCCCACAACCGCTGGTGCCAAAAAGCAGGCGGCAAAGGATTACCAGACCACTGCCCTGCCAGAAGGTGATTTCTTTTAAACCGAAGATATCAGGCATAAGGACATTCCATAGCAGCATGACAAAATATCCAAAAATAAGACCAAAGGCAAAGGCCATGATGATACCTGCGAAAACATGAATTACGAGCAGCTTCCCCTTCTCTATACATGGATTATGATCTGCCTGCATATTAATTCCTCCTTATATGTCATCTTTTAGTAACTTTCGCAATATTTTGGTTGCTCTGCTTTTTCGGGATAACAATGTTCCAATGGGCTCTTCCCATTTAGCAGCCAGCTCATTAAATGTATAGCCTTCTATTTCAGTGGCAATCCACACTGCACGCTGCTTAGGCTCAAGTTTCATAAGTGCTCCATACAATTGGTTTTGCAATTCTTCTTGCTGCATTTTTGTCTCAATATCAGCGCTCGCATCTACGATACATTCTAATACAGTTCTACCCGAAGCTTCGTCAGTTTGATGCAGCGAAATGGGCTTAGAAGGCTGCCGATGATAATCAATCATCTTATTCCTAATAGAACGATACATATATGCGAGAATATTTTCTATATGGTGCTGGATATCCACTTTGTTATACACATTAAATACTACATCGGCTACAATATCTTCTGCATCCATATCTGAAATATTTTTTATTCTGCGTCGAACATATTGTAAGAAATTCTTCTGCTCTTTAACAATGATTTCGACTATATCATTCTCTTGTTCATACATAGCATTTGAATTCCCCCCAACCAGCCAGAATTCCAGATTCGCGCAACGTTACTCTTCTTTCCTATTGTACCACTATTATACATGACGAACTAACAGCCAATTTATTGCATAAGATCCTTTTGTTGTACCGCAGATAGCTAAAAGAGCCCTAGAGTCATCTTACTCTAGGGCATATCTTGAAGAAAATATAAATTTAACGTGTTTTGGATTGAATGATCTCAGAACTAACTACTCTGGGATGATGATAGCGTTTTCTTCCAGCAGTACGTCTACCGAACTCAATGCTTTGGGTTGGACAAAAGTGCAAGCAAGCTAAGCATTCCAGACAATGCGACCGCCACTGGGGCTTTTTATGCTCCAGCTGAATATTATCCACAGGGCAAATCTTTTCACAGCATCCACAGGAAATACAAGAGTCGGAAACAGAAAAATTCTCAGGAGCCTGAGAAAGACGTTTTTCCCTCCAATACTTATTAATCGCCCGAGAAGGCAGCCATAGATACTCGGAGTCTCTGCCAATTTGCTGTTTCTTTATAACCTCTGCAATTCTCTGTATCTTTAGATCTGCTTTTTCCAGCCTCTTAGTTACCTTTTCTGCTGGAGGAATCGCAGATAGTGGGATATAGCTTGAAATCATTTCTACATGAAAGCCCGCATCCAGGCTCTTATTCTTCTGCCTTAATAACGCATCCAGCTGATGTAATGCACTATTAATATAGCGGCTTCCGCAAGTTGCAGCTGCAAAAGAGTATTTTATCTTTTCCAGGTTCAACTTCTTAATAAACTTAATTACAAGAGGCGGCAAACCAAAATAATGGGTTGGAAAAACAAATCCGACGCCATCCGTATCAATTACTACTTCGTCTGCACCTCTAAGGCTTATCATAGATGAAAGCCTGCAATTTTCCAGTTGCCCTCCAAGAGATTTTGCTGTGTGCAAAGAATTGCCAGTGGCTGAATAATAATAGATTGTAAAGTTCATACTATTTTCCCTTCCATCCGATTCTTTTAAACTAATACATCGCCAATAATAAAGGGATCAAAAAAGGTACCATTGTTGTTAATATTAAACCGCTTACAAAGGCAATCATTGCCGTGGGCGTATCCGTCATCTTAGCAATAATCGGCAAGGTAGAATCCATGGTTGTCGCACCGCCGGGAGCAATCGCTACAATCTTACCAATATGAATGGCTAGAAAGGGAATCATGACAAATGCCATTAATTCACGAAAAACATTGGCCAAAAATGCGATAGCACCTAATTCGGCACTATAAAGCTGCGTAATAAGCACACTGGATAGACTGTACCAGCCAAATCCCGCCCCAACAAGCAGCACTTCTTGTAGAGACATATTTAAAAAGATGCTGGCTATCGAAGCTCCCAAGAGACTTCCTCCCGCAATGGCTGCAGGTACTACTAAAATACGCCAGCCAACTGCTTTTATTTTCACCAATTCTCGGCGATTATATCCTATGCTGATCCCTACACCAAAGAGCATAGCCGCCAATATATAGGTGATTACCTGATCCAATACTCCGGGGTTCATCAAAGAGGGCAGCATCCATCCAAGAGCAATGCCTGCTAAAACTGCCGCCACGATACAGCTAATCATTTTCATACTTGCCCTTCCTCTTTCTTGCGATGTTGATAGAAATCTATTTTTAAAACGGCGAACCATAGCACAAGCACACTGCCAATCGTACTTAAACCTGCGATCACTATTGCTTTGCAGCCCAACAACGTTAAGTTGCCAATAAGCTCTCGATTGCTGCCAATTCCAATACCAACAGCAATTAATAAAACAAAAACAATTGCCATTACAATTTGATCCAAATGCCCAATCCATTTTTCAGAAATGATATTACTAGCCCCCAATAAACAACCTGCCAGTAAGCTGATGATTACAATTTCCACTTCATCCCCCACCTCGTCTTTTTATATTTATATTTTTATACATACCAAATACCTGACGTTATTTCTCTGATGCAGAAAGAAACTACTTATGCTTTTTAATATAAGTAGTTTCTTTTGTGACCATATGTTATTATATCATTCTTTTTCTAATATTCACTTGCTTCGTCCAGTTTTTTAATATCATCATAAGAAAGCTTGATATCAACAGCTGCTATAATCTCTGAGAGCTGTTTAATGCTGGTTGCACTGGCAATAGGTGCCGTAATACTTTCTCTCTGCATCAGCCATGCCAGGGAGATCACAGCAGGAGCAGTATGATGCAATGCAGCGACTTCGTCTAAAGCACTTAAAATAGTAAAGCCGCGCTCGTTAAAGTACTTGCGGATTCCACCGCCACGGGCACTTTTACTAAGGTCATCCTCTGATCGATATTTCCCTGTCAGAAAACCGCTGGCCAAAGAATAATAACTGATCACCCCTATGTTCTTTTCAAGACATAAAGGCTCTAACTCTTTTTCGAATTCTTCCCGCTCATACAGATTATAATGAGGCTGGAGAGAGATATAGGAGGGGCAGCCTTTTGCTTTGCTGACTTCTAATGCTTCCGCCAATCGTTTTCCGCCATAATTTGAAGCACCGATGGCACGAATTTTTCCCTGTTTCATTAAAATTTCATAGGCATACAGTGTTTCTTCTAATGGAACATCTAAATCATCCTCATGGGATTGATACAAATCAATATAATCTGTCTGCAGTCTTCTTAATGAATCATCAACAGCTTTCAGAATATAATCACGTGTAAGACCTTTTGAACCATCGCCCATTTCTTTGCCTACTTTAGTAGCAAGTATTATTTTGCTGCGCTTTCCTGTAGCTTTAAGCCATTTGCCGATAATGGCTTCTGACTCACCGCCGCAGTGGCCCGCTACCCAAGTAGAATACATATTAGCCGTATCAATCAAATCAAAACCAAAGTCAACAAAAGCATCCAATAAATCAAAGGAAACCTTTTCATCAATCGTCCAGCCAAATACGTTGCCGCCAAAAGCTAACGGTGCGACTGAGATACCTGAATTGCCAAGTTGTCTTTTTTCCATAGTTTTCACTCCTAGCC
>CAMKSY010000323.1 GCA_946415545.1 uncultured Pelosinus sp.
ATTGCATACTGCACCTCGCTGATATCGACAACATCTTTGCTTCGTAATAAGGTATTCAGCTCGTCTAGATCAAAACGAAGAGATTTCATATTTTCTTTAATGATACGACCGTTTTCGATTAAAATGCTGGGGGAACCTTCAATTAATTTTCGAAATGGTCTGCTTTTTAGCGCACAGAAGGAAATGATATAAGTCAGTAATGCAAATAAGATTAAATCATAATAATTACTCCATACTTTATCAGCATCGGATGATGCAATAGTGGCAGCGAGTGATCCTATAGTAATACCACTGACATATTCGTAAAAAGTTAGCTGCCCTACTTGAGTTTTGTCTAATAAGCGCGTAAGAATCAATAAAGTAATAAAAATTAGTGTTGTTTGCCAAGTGTCTCGTAAAAAATCATTCCAGATCATGTACTATCTCCCTCTTATGCAGTAATATTATATGATACTAAAGATCTAGCGAGCGTCCAATTATTCCAGATCCGTTTATTAAAAAAATGTAAGTAGGATTCACAAAGGTTCAAAATTCACAAGAATAAAATCTTTATTATAGAGTAAACCAATTGAGAAAAAATTATTAATATTTCTAGGAGTGATCGTATTGTTTTCTATTGTTTCTAAGTTTCCCAAGGCCTTGTGGATTGTTGCTATTGCACACGGTGTTACCGATTTGTCTGCAGGTGCTTTATTAGTAGCGCTACCCTTTTTAAAGGCAAAATTTGCTTTAACGTATGCTCAAGTAAGTGCGATTGCTCTTATGCAGAATTTAACATCTTCTGCTAGTCAGCCTTTATTTGGATATTTTAGTGATCGAAGCCCTCGTCCTTGGCTTATGCCTGCCGGCTGTTTACTTTCAGGAGTGGCGATGCTGGCTTCATTGTGGGCTCCTCATTATTATCTTACTTTGTTATTTACGGCAATTGCAGGGCTTGGTATGGCAGCATTTCATCCAGAGGCGGCTAAGACTGCAAGTCAATTAAGTGGCAATGCGAAAGGCAAAGGAGTCAGTTTATTTGCTGTAGGAGGAAATGCAGGTTTTGCCGTAGGTTCATTATTATTAGCAACGCTATTGTATGGCGGTTTTAGTATAAAAGTGCTTTTGTATATTCTGCCTTATGTTTTACTGGGAATTCCTCTGATTCAAATGACCCGAAATTTAGTCAGACCAGAAGCTAAACAGCCTGGGAGCTTGAGAAGCTTCAGGGCATCTATCAATTGGCCCTTACTATCCCTTTTAGGGATGGTGCTGTCAAGATCAACAGTAGCTGCGGGTATTAGTACCTTTGTACCGTTATATTATGTATCTTATTTGCACGGCAGTGAAATTTATGCAAGTTCTTTGTTAACCGTATATCTAGCGACAAGCGCTTTTGGGACGTTGATGGGCGGTGCAATGAGTGATCGTTACGGCAGTAAACGTGTGATGATTTATTCGATCTTACCCATCTCTGTTTTATTGTATTTATTCCCTATTGCTGGTGATGTTGGAGCCTTTGTTGTGCTGTCTCTTGCGAGTATATTGTTATCTGCAACCTTTACCAGCAGCTTGATTTTAGCTCAAAGAATGATGCCGAATAATGTAGGGATGGCTTCGGGATTAACAATTGGCTTAAGTGTAGGATTAGGTGCAATGGGAGTACTTGTATTGGGAAGAGTTGCTGATGTTTGGGGAATGCCTCTAATTTTTACCGTATTAGCTTGTTTACCAGTTATTGGATTTGTATTAACTTTATTTGTGAAAGAACCAGAGGATGCTGCAGTAAGATTAGTTGTTCAAGTTAGTAAATAGATTGAGGATAATAAATACGAAAGGGGTAAAATGAAATGCCGCAATTTCTTATTAAAGGTATGAAATTAAAAGAGGTACAAAATATTAGTACACAACTAGTAAATGAACTGGAAGAAATTATTGGTTGTCCCCGTGATTATTTTAGAATTGAATGCGTAGAATCTACCTTGATTAAAGATGGAGATGTAGTCACAGGATGTCCTATGGTACAGGTTAATTGGTTTGATAGAGGACAAGACATTCAAGATAAGGTAGCAGCTAGTTTATCGGAAAATATTAAGCGATCTGGTTACGAGCAAGTAGAAATCTTTTTTATTGTTTTAGAACGAAATAAATATTATGAGAATGAAAATCACCTTTAAACTCCATTATGCTACATGGAAAAGCAAGTCTGCATTATTGTTAATAATAATGCAGACTTGCTTTTGGGGATAATAAAATGATTGTTGCATATTAATACCTCATTTGTTAGTATTAAACTATTCAGACAATTAAACAAATATAAAACAGCGTTTAAATCAGTTGATAAAGAAATTAAATATCAATCCAGGAGACTATACAATTTGGCAATTAAGGAGGAAGCAGCATGTATGATGTCTGTATTATTGGTGCTGGGGTCGTAGGGACGAATATTGCACGGGAATTATCAAAATATCAGATACGTGTATGCCTTGTGGAAAAAGAGGAAGATGTAAGCTGTGGTGCATCAAAAGCAAATAGCGGGATTGTCCATGGTGGTTACTCGGATGAGCCAGGTACTTTAAAAGCAGAGTTATGTGTAAAAGGGAATCGAATGTATGAGCAGTTAAATAAAGAATTGAATTTCGGCTATCGAGAAACAGGTTCCGTAGTATTGGCTTTTCGGGATGAGGATATAAAAACATTAGAAAAGCTATATCAATATGGTATAAAAAATGGTGTTGGCGGGCTTGCTATTATTGACGGAGAAAAAGTGAGAGAGCTAGAACCTTATGTGAGCACGGAGGTAAAGGCTGCTCTTTATTGCAGGAATGCAGGAGTAACTTCTCCTTATGAGTTTGTGATTGCTTTAGCGGAAAATGCGATAACAAATGGGGTTGAATTAAAATTAAATACCGCCGTCGTTGGAATTGAAAAGGTAGAGGACTATTTTAAGGTATCTACAACAAAAGGAGAAATAAAAGCCCAATATATTATCAATGCTGCTGGTATATATTGTGATAAAATTTCCAGTTTAATCGGTATTAATGATTTTCATATTATACCTCGCAGGGGTCAGTATGTTTTATTAGATAAAGAACAAAATTATCTGGCCAATTCTGTAATCTTTCAAGTGCCTACTGAACTGGGAAAAGGAATCTTGGTAACGACTACGTATCATGGCAATCTGATGGTAGGCCCGAATGCAGAAGAGATCAGTGATAAGGATGACGTAGGTACAACAGAGGACGTATTGGAGAACATAGTGAAAACAGCTAGACTATCTGTACCTGATTTTGATATGAAACAAGCAATTACATCCTTTGCTGGGAATCGTCCTATTTCCAGTAAAAAAGATTGGGTTATTGAAGAGAGCAGTGTAGCAGGATTTATTAATTTAATAGGAATTGACTCTCCAGGGCTTACAGCTTCTCCGGCCATTGCTTTAAAAGTCGCTCAGCTGCTAAAGCGGGCGGGCTTGGAACTGAATGATAAGAAGGACTTTATGGCGTACCGTAAACCCATTATTCAGGTAAAAGATAAAGACTTCAAAGGCGATATAAATTCCGCAAATCCTGATGAACATATTATTTGTAGATGTGAGCAGGTAACTGAGACTGAGATCATTGATGCTCTTCACCGTAATATTGCTATCAAATCAATTGATGCGATAAAAAGACGTACAAGAGCAGGTATGGGAAAATGCCAAAGTGGATTCTGTCGTTCCCGGGTAAAAGAAATCATTGCTCGTGAACTTCATATACCAGTAGAGGAAATAACACAGAGAGGGAAGGATTCACCGGGGCTGCCGGAAAGAGCAAAACGAGGAAAGTATATGAAATTATAAATACAGAGTAAATAGCCTTAACTAATCAGGAGTTAGGCTATTTACTCTTTTATATATGCAATCTATATATAATGGAGAGTTGAAGACTCTTTTTGCTATAGCAGGATTTATCGATAAATATGGCTAATTTAAAAAGTCATGTATTTTTTGATGAAAAGGGGAAGAATATGAAAATTAATATTACTAAAAAAGAGTATCAATTATTCTTGGATATGGTATACCTAAGTGATTGGGTACTATATGCTCATTCAGAAGAAAGAGCAGAAGGAAAAAAGCCGTATAAAGAATTGGAACAAAAGATTCTGTCTTTTGCAAATGAATTTGGGATGGAAGAGGTGGTAGAAAAAAACGAAAAATCAGATGAGCATATTCTTAATAAGAAATTTACGGTAAATAGTCAAATCGTAAAATATATTGATGAATTTGAAAATGCTACTTTTTGGGAGGAGTTAGTTGAAAGACTTGCCAGAAGGGATTTTATCAAAAAATATGGGGAGGAAGCCATTTTACAAATGACTGTCAGCGAACGATTTGAAAAAGAAATGACTTTTCATCAGCAATACCATAAAGAATTTGATAAAAATGGTTTAGATAATTTACAAATTCACAATTTGTAGAAAGATTAAGTGAATAATAGAAC
>CAMKSY010000324.1 GCA_946415545.1 uncultured Pelosinus sp.
CTCCCAATCCCGAAAATCAGGCTGCGATGGATTCACTGAAATCGGCAGTGCTTAGGACCAAGGCTGATTTGGGGATTATCTTTGATGCTGATGTGGATCGGGCCGCTATTGTCAGCAGCAATGGTGTGGAAATCAATCGAAATGCCTTAATTGCGTTACTTTCCGTTATTGTTCTAGAGGAGCACCCCCAAACGGTGATTGTCACAGACTCTATCACTTCTACTGGTTTACGTAAGTTTATTGAGGAGCAGGGGGGCAAACAGCGTCGCTTTAAACGAGGTTATAAGAATGTAATAAACGAGGCTAAACGGCTCAATGCCGCAGGAGAGCCTTGCTATTTAGCAATTGAAACTTCCGGCCATGCTGCCTGCAAAGAAAATTATTTCTTAGATGATGGTGCGTATCTGATTGCTAAAATATTAATTAAAATGGCAAGGTTACGTCAGGAAAACAAAGAAGTACAAAGTGTAATCGAAACCTTACAATTTCCTTATGAGAGTGATGAAATTAGAATTCCTATTCTTGAGAAGGACTTTCGGTCAGGGGGCGCTGCTGTTCTGAATGATTTAGAACAGCAGGTAGAGAAGATAAAAGGATGGAGCCTTGTTGCCGAGAATTATGATGGTATACGAGTATCGACGGATGAATCCAGCGGTAATGGATGGTTTATGCTGCGAATATCCTTGCATGAGCCTCTGTTAGTGCTAAATATTGAGTCTGATGTCGAGGGCGGGATAAAAAATATGTTAGGTATATTGCTGCCAATTTTAAAGGGTTATGATGTATTACAGTTAAACTAAGGCAGCTTTAAAACCCAATTGAATACATTTAAATAGGCATTACTCATAGAGAGTGATGCCTATTTTTAGATATACAGGTACATTCTTCTTCTTAAATGCTTGATGACGAATGTTAGGACAGTACGCTAAATTACAAAGTGAAATACCGTAAGACTGAAAGAATATTTTTGATATACTTAGAGTATGTTATTGAAGAATAAGAGATAGGAGTATAATATGACTGCACTAAGTAAAGATGAAAAGTGGAATGCTGTTGTTCATTGTGACCATTCCTATGACGGCATATTCTTCTATGGCGTGAAAACGACAGGTATCTTTTGTCGCCCATCGTGTAAATCAAAAGAACCAAGGCGAAATAACGTTGAATTCTTTGATGAAACCAAAGAAGCTTATGCTTATGGATTGCGACCTTGCAAAAGATGTCGGCCAGATTTGACTGCATTTCAACCTATGTTGGATATAATTGAAAAAGCTAAACATATTTTTGATACTCATTTCGCTGAGGGTGGCAGGCTTACTACCCAAATTAAAGGGCTAGGGATTAGTCAAAATCATTTTATCCAATTGTTTCGCCAGCAATTTCAGATGACACCTGTAGAATACATCAACCGGCTGCGGGTGGAAAAGGCAAAGCAGATGCTTGTCGATACAGAGGTAACAATAGTAAACATTGCATTGCTATGCGGTTTTGGAAGTCTTTCGACTTTTTATGATCTTTTTAAGAAGCAGGTCGGATTATCCCCAAAGAAATATCGAAACAAAGCGGCTGATAAGGGATGAGTATAACTGTATCCAGTGAATAATGTTAAATTGGAACTTTTAATACAACCGATATATGCATTATGATACGGTTACAACCCAATTAAATCGAAAATGAAAAGGGGAAAGAGAATGAAGGCAATGAGGCTCGCAAAGCAAGAGTTAGATAATGCACGGACTCGTAGAATATTAGAGACTGCATTTTATGGTATCTTATCCACTGTATCAGAAGATGATATGCCCTATGGGGTGCCTCTAAACCATGTATTAGTAGACAACAAACTATACTTTCACTGCACGGTAAAAGGTCATAAATTAGACAATATACTTCACAGCCCTAAAGCTTGTTTTACGGTTGTAGGAGATACTAAAGTGCTGCCAGAAATATTTACGGCACATTTCGAAAGTGTTATCGCCTTTGGAACGGTACGTATATTGAACGATCCAATGGACGTAACCCGAGCTTTACGTCTGCTTTGTGAAAAAAATATTCCCCAACGCTTAGATGTAGTTGATTCAGTTATCGCTGGATATCTCTCAAAGCTAACTGCTTTAGAAATGACCATTGAACATCTTACAGGAAAAGCGTCAGAAGATTGATAAACATTTGGCTGAGTTTCTCTTATGTGAAATGGTTTATTTGAGTCTAATCTACAACAAAGAAAGATGAAGCGTGGTTTGGTCATTATTGATCAAACCACGCTTTGTTTAGAAGGGTAATCCCATCTACAATTTCTTTTTCATTTAACATGCTAAAACCTAGAAGAAGTGTACTTTCTGGGGCATTTTCCTCTATGTGCCAAAATGGCGAAGTAGGGTAAACTTTAACTTTAGACTCTCTTGCCTTATCAATTAACCAATTTTGCTTTTCTCCATTTACAAATTGCAAAAGGATATGCAGTCCTGCATTATTGCCTTGTATGGTGATTTTATCGCCCATTAATTGTGTGATGGTCTTGATCATGACATCGTGCTTTTTCTTGTTGTAAAGACAAACCTTCCTAATATGTCTTTCCCAATGGCCACCTGCCATATATAAGCTTACAATTTTTTGTTCAAGCCATGGAATGGAAGAAGAGTACTTCTCAAACATTATATGATATTTCGGCAGCAGCCATTTCGGTAAAATCATATAGCCCATACGAAGTCCCGGAGAGAGTGATTTTGAAAACGTGCCTAGATAAATAACCCTTCCGCTGGTGTCAAGTGATTGCAGTGAAGGGATCGGTCTTGCATGGTATCTTAATTCACTATCGTAATCATCCTCTATAATAATACCATTTTGTTGCGTTGCCCAGTGAAGGAGGTGTAATCGATTTTGAATAGGCATAACGACGCCAGTTGGAAATTGATGGGAAGGTGTGATGTAAGTAAGCTTCACAGAAGAGCGCTCCAAATCCGAGATACTTATTCCATCTGCTTGAATTGGAATGGGTATGATTTCAAAATCGTTGTTTACAAATACAGTTCGTGCCCCATTATAACCCGGTTCTTCCATTGCCAATTTACGACCACCATCAGAGAATAACTTACATATCACGTCTAAAGCATATTGTGTTCCACAGCATAGTACAATTTGATCAGGGGTACAGGAGACAGCTCTTGCTTCCTGCAGATACTTCATAATTTCAATTCGCAAATCTAATTCGCCCTGCTTGTCATTGTAAGAATTGATTCTTCTGGCATCGAATGATAAAAGAACCTCTGTAGTAAAACGGCGCCACATGGAATAAGGGAATGGGATATCAAGATTTCCATATTGGAAATCATAGAGGTACGCTTCTGGCTCTTCGAAAGACGATTTTACTAGGCCATCATATTGTGATTCATGAACTAGATCGTTTGCCTGCAGAGAAGAAAGCAAATGATCATTCATACTTTGAACAATAAAACCAGAACCGGGTTTATTTAAAACATAGCCCTCAAGGCAGAGTTGGGAATAAGCATTTTCTACTGTGTTTCTGGCAACACAAAAATTCTTTGCAAATACTCGGGTAGACGTTAGTCTATCACCTTCTTTGAAGGTGCCTGCCATGATTTTTTCCTTTAATTGCTCATAAATTTGCTGATAAATTGGCACGTTAGATGTGCTGTCTATGTGGATCATGAAATCTTCTCCCTATAATACCATGAATAAATTTACTGCTGCTTTATAATTGTATCCATTTAATAATCTTAAATTGGCACTTTTAATGCAGCCAATATATATATTATGATATTATCATAATCGGCTTATATCGACAAGACAGCATATATAAAGGATAAATTATATTAGCTTTAAAAAGATTATCAATTAAGGAGGATCATTTATGCAGAATAGGATGAAGACCCATACGTTAACCAAAGGTGAAGTAGAGGAGCTATTTGGAAGAGCTCTTGTTGGTAGAATCGTAACACAAAATTATGATGGATTTCCCTATGCAGTTCCAATTCATTTCGTATATTACAAAGAAAAGATCTATACACATGGCCTGCCAAAAGGGCAAAAAATCGACAATATCAAACGCAATTCCAAAGTTTGCTTTGAAGTTGATGAAATGATGAGTCTCATGTATGATGATGTTAAAATAGCCTGTGATACAAATACCAAGTTTACTAGTATTATTGCATTAGGCAATGCTGTGATCCTAGAAGACTTAGATTATAAGAGAGAAGTATTAGATCTAGTTGTCGATAAATACACGCCGCATTTTTCAGGCAGTCGTCTTCCAGAAAATATGGTAAAGGGTACTGCGGTTATTGAAATCGATATCACAGAATGTACAGGCAAATATTACCGATAAATAGTAGACCATTCCAGCCTAACTAGTTGTTAGTATGGAATGGTTTTTTGATGAAAAAAGAGCTGAAAAGGGCAAA
>CAMKSY010000325.1 GCA_946415545.1 uncultured Pelosinus sp.
ATTTAAGTATCTTGAATTTAGTAATTCCAATGGTCGATAGAGAATGCCCACGAAATAATAAAATCAACATAATAGGGAGTAATTGAAATACGAACATGGGAACACTTAGTATAATTCTTAATAAACTAATATTATTAATATATTTGGACGTCTCATACAATAAATTCGTGCTGAACATCATTAACCCAAACAGATACGTACACGTCATTAGATACACATAATACAAAATCAGAATAATACCATCTTTTTTATTCACATTTATGGTATCTTCATAAGAAAATAGATTGAGTCGTTTCTTCACTTCCATTAGATCTCCTAAGTAGTTATTTTTCTGTCTCAACTATCAAAATTATTTTCTGATACTAATCTAATTTTCTAGCTGAAACTAACAGTTCACTGGTTATGGGATTTATATTTAAGTTTGGAAACGTAGACTATAATTTTCTGTTATATTCACAGCATTGTTTATTTTTCCATTACTTATTTGTAGAACTCGGTCAGTACTATAGATGATTTGTTTGTGATGTGTTGTATAAAGAATAGTCGAGTCATTACATTCTCTACGAAAGTTTCCCCATACGATTTGTTCTGTCAAATCATCGAGCCCGGAAGTAGGCTCATCCAATATGGTATTTAATCCTTCAGTTTTATCAAATAAATATTCTAATTTGACCTGATTTAATACCTTCCTAATATTATTTATATCAATCTGTTCTTCTTTCAACCCATAGGTAATATTTTCTAATAAGCTACCTCAAAAATAGAACTTTCATCTAGCATAAATCCTATTGTAGTTTTTTCACTACTTTTATTCTCTTCCATTGATATTGTTCCTTGGTACTTATATGAAGCGAATCTGTTCGCCAAGCAGCGTTTCCCCAACCTGCGGATGCTGGCGCGTTTCCACCACAATATCCATATTCAAGCTGCCAATGACCGCCACTTTCGGTTTATTCATCGCACTCTATCCTTCCTGAAAATTGGGTATCTTTATCTTATTTAGGATCAAACGCCAACGTCGAGTCTCTGGCGATCAGCCAAATCAATCCGCTCACGGCAAACAAGCCCAGAGATAAAGTAAGCCAATTCAGCCCCGTTAATGAGTAGCCCAAGCCGCCTGTCATCATGCCGCCAGAAAGGACGATCAGGACCAGTCCAGGAATCGTAAAAATATAATCCGCGACCATCACGTTCTTAGCCGCATTGTGCATAATTTGGGGATTCCCGGTCCGGTCTGCCCGGCTCTTCCAAAATGCCGCCGTGATGATATTTCCCACCATCAATAAGACACCTAGTACATGCAAGGTTAACCATAATCCCACAACCGATCACCCTTTCTCTTCCCGTTCTCTAACGGGGCTCAATATGTTCGTCATCAGTGAAGTTAAGTCCTGTGCATTAACCAGCGCGTGCACGTTCGGAATTCTTGCACGAATTCGGAATCCCAGCGTCATCAGCGTGAACAACTCAGCCGTTTTGTCCGCCTCAACGGTTTCGGGAATAACGCCGTGCTGCTGACCCGTTTCAATCCAGAGCTGAGATAAGTAAACGGTCCGCTCATAATACTGCTTCAGAGCCTCTGCAACGGTCGGGTCCTCTTCCTTGCCAAACAAATACACAAGCACTTTGTTGGTCACATTCTGCGGGTTTTCGAATTCAACAATGCTGTCCTTAATCTTCTGCATCGGATCATCAAAGTTCCGCCGGCCTTGCTCAATCTCATGCATGAAGCGTCGGTTCGTTTCTTCAAGCCCTTCTTGCAGGATCAGAACAAAGATGTCGTCCTTGCTGTTGACATAATGGAAAATCGCGCCTTTAGACAGGCCAGATCTGCCCACAATGTCCTGCATCGTAATCGAATGGCATCCCTTCTCCCGAATCAACTCTTTCGTTGCATCGATTAGCCGTCTTAACGTCCGCTGTCTGCGCTCCTCCTGTTTCAACTCGAACCCTCCGGAAAATTCTTCAAATTTGATGTATCTTCGTTATAAATACCGACCGTTGGTTTGTAAATGGGTGAAGTAAATTTAGAATTCAGACTTAAGGGCTATACCTCAAATAGATGACACATTTTCTTACTTCCTGCCACTGCATCGTAACCCCTCCTCATACAGTAGTTTAATATACTTCGGGCTTTCCCTAGCATTGCTAGATCTTGTTGCAAAATTAGAAGTTTCTTTGACAAATCATCTAATACATTTACTAAATTGGAATATATAGTAATATATTAAAGGGTTATTTTCCAAATTGAGGTCGAAGAAACTTTATTTTCTTAAAAGGAGAAATATTAATCGTTGGATAAGCTTAATGACAACATGAGAGAAGGAAAGCTGCTCTATCTTGACGGAATAAGAGGTCTTGCCGCATTTGTCGTGGTGATTTCGCATTATATTCAAGTGTTTTATCCAGCTGCATTAAATGGCAACCCCCAGCAAGCTCATTGGAAGTGGGATACCTGGTACGGGCATTCTCCAATTAATCTATTTTACAATGGACAATTTGCCGTTTGTATGTTCTTTGTGCTGAGTGGTTATGTACTCAGCGTTAAAATATTTCAAAAAAGGCTTGATAGAGAAACTTTCTATTATTCGTTGCAATCCAGTGCGATCCGAAGGTACGTTCGGCTTGCCGTACCAGCGGCGGTTTCTGTAATGTTTGTGTACCTGGCCATTATAACAAATAGTGTTCATCTCCAAGACATATGGGGAAGCACATGGACGGATATGAAAAAAAATTACTATGAATTAGATACCAATCTGTATACCGTAATTAAAGCAGCCGTATTTGATCCGTTCTTCCGCTTTCAGGCTCATCCTTACAATCCCGTCCTCTGGACAATGAGTTATGAGTTACTGGGTTCTTACTTGATATTTGGCTTTATTGCATTATTTGGGCGCGCGAAAAAGAGATGGATTGTGTATGGGATCCTATCCGTTGTATTGATCCAAACCTATTTTGTTGCTTTTTTGTGGGGAATGCTTCTCGCCGATTTACTCAAGTATAAATGGATTCAAGGTAAAACGATAAAAGTATCCGTATTACTGATGGGAATTTACTTAGGCTCGGCACCTTACACTTCACTAACTGATAATATGTACGAACCTATAGAAGTGTGGACAAATTTGATCAATCTGTGGATTCAATTTCATATCGATCCCCGCCGTTTAGCGCACACTCTAGGTGCCGCTATGATTTTGTTTGTTTTGCTTCGCTCAGCATTGCTGCAGCGTGTGTTTGAATGGAAACCGTTTGTTTATTTAGGGCAGGTTTCGTTTTCGCTTTATCTCATTCATTTCACTTTCCTAAACACGTTTTCCGCGTTCCTATTTAGCAAAGTGATTGGTAATTTGAGTTATAATATGGCATTTGCATTAACGTTCTTGGTTTCCATGGTGCCCATGTTTATCTTGTCACACTATTATGCCAAATATATCGATCAAGGTGCTATTAAACTCGCTAGAATGGTTGAGAAAAAGATGACCACACCTTAAATATATTAAATTTATCTGTAACCCTTCATTTATGGTTAATTTTTTTATTAATGTTATTATATTAATTCATTGACATATTTATCCTTTTTTAGTTACATTAATAGTGTAATATCAAATAAAGAAGAGAGGAAGGTTAAACCATGACAAGCAAAGCATTAAAAATTGTTGGCGCAACTGTTCTATCTTTCTCACTAGTTACTGGAGTTTATGGTGCTGTTTCAGCAAATAGCGGCACAGCCGCCAAGAAAGAAAATAAAATAATCGAAATTACTCCTTTCGCAATCAAGGATACACTAACTTGGGATTTGAAAGGAAATGTGGTTGACCCTACTAACACTTTCAATGTGACTATTGGATATCCAAACATTAAGCTATATGCAAAAAATACAGGGACTGAATCTTTTAGAATTGAAGTGAAGCACAACACCAAGAACACTGTTATTTTTAATGAAACCGTTAAAGCAGGTAAAACCGTGGAAGTTGTAAACAATGATAGTAACCCAAAGGTTCCTTCAGGCACTTATACAGTTACGATTTATGGTGGATCAGGTTTGCCTAAAGGTGAAATTGTACTTAAAAGTTCTGACACCAAGTGGCCTTAAGAGTCCATCCGAAACAGAGTAATCTAACAAAGGGGCTGTCCCAAGAGTCATTTTGATGACGAAGAGACAGCCCCCGTTTTTTGACAAAATGAAACAAACTAACTCCTTAGCATGAATTGCTATGACATTGTTTGTCGCGGGGACCTAATCCATTTACTAATTTGGAATATATAGTAATATATGAAGAGGGATTTTCCACTAAAAGGTTGAGGTTACTATGCTAAAAATGATTGGAATGGAAATCAAGCAGTTTATTCGGACTCCGTTGTGGATGACTCTATTTGCTTTAACCA
>CAMKSY010000326.1 GCA_946415545.1 uncultured Pelosinus sp.
CCGCTACTTTTACCCCAGCAGCTTTGGCATCCTCATAGCCGATTTCCGGCTCTGGATTACACAATGAGAATACAATAGAATTTTCATTCATACTCTGAACAATTTCCTTCGTAAAGGAACCAGGCTGAGATACTCCTATCAGCACATCTGCGCCTTTTGCAATATCTGCTATACTACCTTTCTCTTTCTTTAAGTTGGTTTTAGGCAACAGCAGAGCTTGAACTCGATTCACTCGGGACATCTCCATTCCTTCATACATCGCACCTTTGGAGTTCATCATAATGACATTTCCTACTCCAGCATTGAGTAATAGTTGTACAATCGCAGTACCAGCTGCACCAGCACCATTGACGACAACTTTGACAGCGGACAATTGTTTTTTTACCAGCCGCAATGCACCAATCGTAGCTGATACGGCAGCAATAGCTGTACCATGTTGGTCATCATGGAACACTGGTATATCCATTTCTTTTTTTAGAGCATCTTCAATATCATAGCATTTAGGAGAAGAAATATCTTCTAAATTAATTCCTGCGAAATTAGGCTGCAGCATTCGAACCGTTTTAATAAATTCATCTGCATCCTTTGTATCAATGGATAAAGGAATCGCATCTACATCTGCAAAGGTTTTATATAATACAGCCTTGCCTTCCATTACAGGTATAGCTGCCTCTGGACCAATATCTCCCAGTCCTAATACCCTAGTTCCATCTGTAATCACTGCCACCATGTTACCCCTGCAAGTGTATTCAAAAGATAGATCTTTCTCACGGTAGATCTCCATACAGGGTTCTGCTACCCCTGGAGTATATGCTAGGCTAAGATCATAACCATCTCTTATAGGAGCCTTAGCTGCCACACCCAATTTACCATTATTTTTTCTATGATATTGTAGTGCCTCATCACGAAAACTCATACCTATCTCTCCTTCTAGCTCAATAAATCAGCAATAACTTTATCCACATTATACGTTTTATTAGAATAGAAAGATAATATCGAATATTCATCACATGATAACCTTTGGTTATCAACATCATTCTCAATCTCTATATCATTCTTCGCCCCCGACTCATACTGCGGCATATAATTAAAAAGAAAGTCGTCCGTTTAGAACGACTTTCTTTTCAGCTTTGTAAGAAAACATAGTGATTACCGTATTCTATAAATTGAATAAGGCCATAATTGAGCTGCCTGCAGTATACACTACTAATAATCCAGCAATGTATACAATCGGATTTTCTTTCCATTCGCAATTATTCAAATCAAACACCTCTTTTATCATTTACTACTATAACAATGCCATGGCTATGGCAATTTAAAGTACATGCACAATACAGTACCTAACGTGATAGCACCAATACAAAATGTTCCGTATAAAATATCCAGCAGCATCTAAATCCTCCTCTATTATGTTAAATGCAATTACAATTCAATATATTATCAAATCACCACTGTAAAAATATGTAATCCCATGGTAAGTTATTAACTTTATTTATTGACAAATTTCGTGCTAAGTCTGACTTAATCGCACTTTCCTTATTGACCCTCATTTCGTTCATATTGATTTCTAGGTCTCAAATATTCTATGATCCAATGCAAAAAAAGCCACTCATATGAGTGACTTTTTTGCATTCTGGTGCATGTAGTTAACAATAGGGATGTATTATGTGATTGACTTGGTACGCTCTTTTCTAGATACAACGATTCTTTGCAATACAATAAACAAACAGAGTAAAAATGCAACAGCAATTTTTGTCCACCAAGAACTTAGCGTGCCTTGGAACATAATTAGTGTTTGGATTACTCCCTGTATCAAAACTCCAAAAACTGTTCCTGTGACAAATCCGACTCCTCCTGTTAATGGCGTTCCACCGATAACAGCAGATGCAATCGCATCCATTTCTAATCCCATAGCATGTAGTCCATAGCCTGAAAGCATATAAAAGCTAAATACTACTCCTGACAGGGCAGAGCAAAATCCACTTAGACCATATACGAGCACTTTTGTCCTGCCAACTGGCAGTCCCATCAACATTGCCGATTGTGCATTGCCGCCAATAGCATATACGGCACGCCCAAATCTAGTATAATTGCCAAGATATAATGCTGCTGCCACTAACACGAGAGCAATAATAACACTAATCGAAATATAATTATCAAAAGGCAAGGGTATTCGATACGTAGCGACAAATTGATAGAAGGGATTGGTAATCATGATCGTATCAATACTAATTACATAGCATAATCCCCTAGCTAAGAACATACCTGCAAGAGTTACAATAAAAGGTTGTATTGAAAAAAAATGTATAAAACTGCCTTGTACAAGACCAAAGAGAAATCCCATAAGCAGCATTAGAGGTATGACAACCATAGCGCTAAGGTGCTGCATTTCCAGTAAATATGCTGATAGCATACATACTAACGCAATTACGGAACCGACAGATATATCAATTCCGCCAATAATAAGTACAAAGGTCATACCAATCGCTGTAATAATTAAAAATGCATTATCAATGAGCATGTTGAGCAATACTTGTGCAGAAAAAAAGCCATTGTACAAGACGGATCCCGCTGCAAATAACGCAAAAAACAATACAACCGTAATCATCAGGTTGATGTATTTATAACTTAGCTGCACTTTTTTCATCTGGAATCCCCCTCTTTTGCGTCCATTTAGAAAATACAATTTTTCGGAAATTAGCAGATTGCAGCAGACATATAATAATGACAACGACAGATTTAACCACGAGTGTGATCTCTGGTGGTACTCCTAATGCATAAATTGTCGTTGTTATACTTTGAATGACTAATGCCCCTATTAGACTCCCTACCAAAGAAAATCGACCACCATCCAGAGAATTCCCTCCAAGAGAAACTGCTAAAATAGCATCCAGCTCAATAAATAATCCTGCATTATTCCCATCAGCTGAACTTACATTAGAACAGATAATAAGTCCTGCCAAGCCAGCGCACAAACCGGAGAAGGCATAGACCGAAAAAATGTATTTACTCACATTGAGTCCTGCAAACCTGCTTGCAACGGCATTAATTCCTATCGATTCAATAAACATACCTAAAGCTGTCTTTCGTACTGCATAGTAGGTAATACCGAAAATCAGCCCTACAATAAAGAGGGAAAAAGGCAATCCCAATATATATCCAGTACCAATGAATTGGAAAGGTTTATAATACACAGTTATAATTTGCCCTTGCGTAATCAACTGGGCAATTCCCCGTCCAGCAACCAGTAGAATCAGCGTGGCAACGATAGGCTGAATTCCTACCTTAGAAATTAATAAACCATTCCACATTCCTAGAAGTGTGGTAACTAAAAGAGCTGTAGCTATGGCAACTGGCATGGGAACCAGTGTAACCAGTGTTTTTACACCATTGACATATTCTAGTTCTCCACCAATTAGCGAAGCTGCTACCGCTCCAGAAATAGCAATCATCGATCCTACAGATATATCAATCCCTTTTGTCGCAATGACCAAAGTCATACCAATAGCGAGCAGCATCAAAGGCGCAGCACGATTCAGAATATCAATCGTAACTCCATAGAAGTGTCCATCTTTCATTTCAATCACAAAAAAATCTTTCGTAAAAAGGAAATTGAAAAGCATGACAACGATCAATGCCGTTAAAGGCCAACAGAGTCTAGAATCCGTAAATCGTTTCCAGGTCGACTGTATTTTCTCCATCATCCTACACCCCTGCTATCGTCTGCATAATATATTTTTCTTCCATCTCTTCGCCCGAAATTTCTGCTATCTTTACTCTGTCTCTTAAAACCGCCATACGACTGGAGCACCGAATCGATTCATCCAGCTCCGAAGTAATAAATACAACGGACATGCCCGTTTCTGCTAGAGACAGTATTAATTTTTGAATCTCTACTTTAGCACCTACATCAATTCCCCTTGTAGGCTCATCCAGTATTAAGAGTTTAGGTTCTGTCAGCAGCCATCTGGCTAATATTACTTTTTGCTGATTTCCTCCGCTTAAATTTTTGATTAGTTGTTCTGGTCCAGAGGTCTTTATATTTAATAATTCAATATATTTTTTCGCTATTTCTTCTTGCCTTTTCTTAGGTATATATTTCATCCACCCTACTTTGGCCTGTAATGCCAAAATGATATTTTCTCTTACAGAAAGGTTTTCGATAATCCCTTCTGTTTTTCTATTTTCGGAACAATAAGCTAGACCATATTGAATTGCACCAGCAGGATTTTGTATGGTAACAGTTTGTCCTTCAATAGCAATTTCTCCGCTATCGGCTTTGTCAATACCAAAAATGGTGCGGGCAACTTCAGTTCGCCCTGATCCCAATAATCCTACAAGACCAAGCAC